>CAMLHI010000186.1 GCA_946479705.1 uncultured Oxalobacteraceae bacterium | reverse complement strand
AGACGGCACGATAGTGACGATAACGCGTGCATAACGCGTCAGCGCCGGAGTGCCCTTATCGGTCACCTTGACGATGAAGTGGGCGGTCTCCGGCTTGCTGACCACGGGCGCCTGCGCCGAAACGGTAGGATAGTTTTCCGCGTACCCCACCTTGATCTCCTCCTTGTAGCTGCCAGCCTCGGGATAGTGGAACCACAGGTAGCTCAAGCTATCTCCATCGGGGTCGGTGCTGCCGGCCGCGCTCATCGTGAAGTTCTCGCCCGATTTCACGGTCAGCCGTTCGCCAGGGGAGAGCTTGACGACTGGCGGATGATTCGCCTCCTTGTATGGCTTGTTGCTCCACTCCATTCGAGCAGCGAAATCGTTCTGGAAGTCCTTGCGCCAGCGCCAGAGAGTGGTCCTGTACCCGGTGGAGACCTTGTCGTGGGCGTGCACGGTGCGGCCATGATGGTCGGTGAAGACCATCGGCCTGTAACTATCCACGGCGTTGGTCCAGATGGCATGCGGCTCCTGTATCACAGGGATGCCGCCGGTGAAGCCGTCCGGATTGGTCGTCTCTATCGCTGGCGTGTAGAACTCGTAGCGCCCGCCCCAGCCGCCCCAGTCCGGATGTTCGGGCGCGTTCAGGCCGTTCGGTATCAAGGACAGGAAGGATGGCGTATCGCCCTCCACGCCAAACGAAACGTCCGGATACACCGCGCCCAGCGGCCCGTGTCCTTGTTGAATATTCTTGGCGATCCAGCTGTTGCTTATTTCCGTGCTGTCGAAGCCCGGCTCGGTCGCGTGCATGCCGGTCCAGGTGCCATTGCCATACCCGCCCGGGCTGACGATGTAAAACAGATCGGGAAACTTGGTGCGAATCCAGAAACCGGAATCGTCCTGATCGGAGATCGTGTAAACGCGCAACTTCTTCACCAGGCGAGCGGTCTGCTCCGGCGTCCGGTCGTGGCTAATCCGATACAAGGCTTGAGCAAGCGTATTGGCACCGCCCCAGACCGTCACCCACAGTGGGCGCGCATCGTTTTTCTCCAGGGCCTTGATGATGGCGTCCGATCCCGGCGAGTCCTTGCCGTCGCCGACACCTTGCATGCCGTAGACGGGCAAACCAGAGCGCACCAGCGCTTGCAGCGCCTGCGCTTTCGGAAAACCCGGTTCGTGCTTCAACAGATTGGGTTGTACGCGGCCGTAGGCGTCGATGATCGTATGCATGGTTTCCGGCGCGGTACGTGACTTCTGATGCGTCGACGTCGTGGCGACGAGGCCTTCGATATCGATCTGGTTCGAGTACATGAGCAAGCGCACGAGCGACTGGCTGTCATCGGGATCGGCCTCGATATCGCTGAGGACAATCAGGCGTTGTTTTGGCGCGGCGAGGCTAAGGCCAGGCGCGCAGGTCAGAAACGCCGCCAACAGGGCGGTCATTGGAAGTAGTCGCATCGTGTCTCTTGGGTAATGAATTAAGGGGCTGACAAGCAAGGATTGTTATTCACAAGAAGCGAGAAGGCAACTATAAAATTCGCCAACGGCACAACGATTTACTCTCTCGCCACTCGAGTGGCCCATGGCATCTCAAGCGCCGCCCGCATACCCGTTCTGGCGCCACGCCTCGTACACCACCACCGCCACCGTATTGGACAGGTTCAGGCTGCGGTTGTCGGGCCGCATCGGCAGGCGGATGCGCTGGGCCGGCGGGAACGATTCGCGCAGGGCGGGCGCCAGTCCGCGGGTTTCGGCGCCGAACACGAACACGTCGCCGGGCTGGAAGCTGGCCGATGCGAAGGGCGAGGAGCCATGCGTGGTCAGGGCGAACATGCGCGCCGGATCCGGTTGCAGGTCGGCCAGGAAGGCATCCAAGTGCTTGTGCACTTTCATGGTCGCGTAGTCGTGATAGTCCAGCCCGGCGCGGCGCATCTTGGCGTCGTCCAGCGGAAAGCCGAGCGGCTCGATCAGGTGCAGCTGAGCGCCGGTGTTGGCGCACAGGCGGATGATGTTGCCGGTGTTCGGCGGAATTTCTGGTTCGACCAGGACGACGTGAAACAAGGCTTGCTCCCCTCGGTAATAAATTAAGTCGGCGGCGTGCGCGCGAACACGAAATTGCTCACGCGCGCCGCGCCGAAACGCTTGAACATGGCGGCCAGCTCGTGCAAGGTCTGGCCGCTGGTCATGACATCGTCGACCACGCCGATGTGCTGGCCGCGCACCATCGCCAGCGCGTCCGGGGCCACGATGAAGGCGTGGCGCAGGTTGGCGCGCCGCTCGGCCGGCGTCAGGCGCGACTGCGCGGGCGTGTCCAGCGCGCGCGCGGCCAGGCGCGCATGCAGCGGAATATTCAGCCCATGCGCCAGCGGCCGGGCAATTTCCAGCGCCTGGTTGTAGCCGCGCCCGGCCAGGCGCGCGCGACCCAGCGGAACCGGACACAGCACATTCGGCAGTTCGATCCGGCGCCGCCGCACCGCCTCGGCCAGCATCTGCGCGCACCACGGCGCCAATGCCAGCGCGGCGCCAAACTTCAGCTGCAGCACCAGCTGGTCGAGCGGGGCGGCATAGTCGGCCGCGACCACGGTGGCGTCGAAGGCCGGGCGCGCCGCCTGGCACTGTCCGCAGGGCCGGGCCGCGTCGCGCGGGGCGCAGGGGTTGGCGCAGCGCGGGCAGCGCGCGCGCCGCTCGGCGAGGTAGTGGGCCGAACAGGGCGCGCACACGGCCGCGCTGGCCTGCTGCCCGCACAGGGCGCAGGCCGACGGCAACAGCCACCATCCGCGTCTCATTGCCCCAGCCTCCCGCCGAGCGGTTACACTATCGAGCCCGATTCCCCCGACATTATCTCATCAGCGCGCGCTGCCCCGGCGCCGCCGACACGCCATGGCTTCTGATTCCACCCTGAGCGCACCGATCGACCTGGCCAAGGTGCGCCGCCTGTTCGCGCGCCCCGAACGCAGCGCCGGCGCCGATTTCCTGCGCCGCGAAATCGCCGCGCGCATGCACGAACGCCTGCAGCTGGTGCGCCTGGTGCCGCGCCGCGTGCTCGACGCCGGCTGCGGCGCCGGTGCCGACCTGGCCCTGCTGCACAAGCAGTTTCCGGCCGCCCAGATCGTCGGCGTCGATGCCGCGCCCGCCATGCTGGCCGCGGCCGGGACGCGAGCCGCCAGCCCGGGTTCGCTCAACCGCATGCTCAGCCGCCTGCTGCCGGCCAAGACCGGCATCGACCTGGCCTGCGCCGATTTCGCCAATTTGCCGCTGGGGCCGAACTCTGTCGATCTGGTCTGGTCCAATCTCGCATTGCCCTGGCATCCCCAGCCGGACCTGGTGTTTGCGGAATGGCGCCGGGTGCTGGGCGTGGACGGTCTGCTGATGTTTTCCAGTTTCGGCCCGGATACCCTGCGCGAGCTGCGCACGGCCCTGGCCGTGCTGGATGATGCGCCGCACGTGCTGCCCTTCGTCGACATGCACGATTTCGGCGACCAGCTGGTGGCGGCCGGCTTTTCCACGCCCGTCATGGACATGGAAACCATCACCGTCACCTATGACAGCGCCGAGGCGCTGCTGGCGGACGCGCGCGCGCTGGGCGGCAATCCGCTGGCCACGCGCCGGCGCGCCTTGGTGGGCAGGGCCGGCTGGGCGCGGGTGCTGGCGGCGCTGGAGCAGGGCCGCCGCGCCGACGGCAAGCTGGCGCTGAGCTTCGAAGTGATCTACGGCCATGCCTTCCGGCCGGCGCCGCGCACCACGGCGCAGGGTGAGGCGATTATCCGCTTCACGCCGCGCCGCCCCGGCTAGCGCGTGGCAAGGCAGGGCGCAAGCGAGCAGGGCGCATGGGGTCGGGCCGGGTTTTTTACAAGGGCGCCAGCCTATCGCGGGCGGTAATTCCTTGATGCGTCTTGCCATCCTTGAGTATAATCAACGACTAATTTTGTCGACTGTGCTTGTGGGTGCCAATAAAAGAGGCAGCATCGGCGTCATCAGGCGGGGTCGAAAGCGAAAGGCAAGTCAGCGTTCATCGGTGTGCTTGAGTCGCCTATTCACCTATGGTCGATGTCATGGTTCCAGTCTTGTTCCGGCGCGCCGGGGCAGCGTGGAGCCTTTTTGTGCGATGGTTTGGTAAGGCGGCGACGGTTCGATGGCTGAACCGCTGAACGTTAAAAATACTTTTTTTGGGTGGTTGGGGAAAACATGACATATGCAAAGCGACTTCAAGCCTTGATGCTCGGTCTGGCCGTTGCAGCCAGCACGACAGCGATGGCTGCGCCGGAAATGCAGGGGCGTCCAGTTGAATACCAGTTGAACCTGCAAACGCCTGTGACGCAGATCGCCGCCGAAATCAACAGCCTGCACACCTGGATGATGGTGGTGTGCCTGGTGATTTTCGTGGCCGTGTTCGGCGTGATGTTCTACTCGGTGTTCAAGCACCGTAAGTCGCTGGGCCACAAAGCCGCTACCTTCCACGAATCGACCGCCGTCGAAATCGCCTGGACCATCGTGCCTTTCCTGATCGTGATCGGCATGGCGCTGCCCGCCACCAAGACCGTGGTCGGCATGAAAGACACTTCCAACGCCGACATCACCATCAAGGCCACCGGCATGCAATGGCGCTGGGGCTACGATTACCTCAAGGGCGAAGGCGAGGGCATTTCCTTCCTGTCGAACCTGTCGACCCCGCGCGAAGCGGTGGGCCACCCTGGCACCGCGCCAGACCTGTCCAAGCGTAACGAAAACTACCTGCTCGAAGTCGACAACGAAGTGGTGGTGCCGGTCAACAAGAAGATCCGCATCGTCACCACCGCCAACGACGTGATCCACGCCTGGACCATCCCCGCCTTCGGCGTCAAGCAGGATGCGATTCCCGGTTTCGTGCGCGACACCTGGTTCAAGGCCGAAAAAATCGGCACCTATCGCGGCCAGTGCGTCGAGCTGTGCGGCAAGGAACACGCCTTCATGCCGATCGTCGTCAAGGTCGTCTCGGACGCCGACTACAGCGCCTGGGTCGATGGCAAGAAGAAAGCCATGGCCGCGCTGGCCGACGATCCGGCCAAGGTCTGGACCATCGACGAACTGAAAACCAAGGGCGAAAAAGTCTATACCACCAACTGCGTGGCCTGCCACCAGGCCAACGGCAAGGGTATGCCGGGCGCGTTCGCCGCGCTGGACGGTTCGCCGGTCGTGAACGGCCCCAAGGCTGAGCAGATCCAAGTTTTGCTGAACGGTAAGAAGAGCGGCAAGTTCCCATCGGAAATGCCAGCATGGAAGCAACTGTCGGATTCGGAAATTGCCGCGGTGATCACCTACACCCGCAACA
>CAMLHI010000185.1 GCA_946479705.1 uncultured Oxalobacteraceae bacterium | reverse complement strand
TAACGGCATGCAATCCTGAGGACAGCATGAAAGCCATTGCCGCGCTCGCGCTGCTCCTATGCATCGGCAACGCCGAAGCGCAAGTCTATAAGTGGAAGGATGCCAAGGGCGTAGTGCATTACAGCGACACGCCCGACACCAGCCATCCCAGGGCCGAGGAACTGGGCGACGCTCCGGCGCCCGCGCAGATAGCGCTGCCGTATGCACTGGCGCGCGCGGCCCGCAATCACCCGGTCACCCTGTACACCGCAGCCCAGTGCGGCGCCTGCGACCAGGCCAGGGATTTCCTGCGCCAGCGCGGCATTCCCTTCAGCGAGAAAACCGTCAGCAGCAATGCCGATGCCGACGCACTGAACCAGGCCGGCAGCGACGGCTCGCTGCCTTTCCTCCTCATCGGACGCAGCAAGCTGACCGGCTTCGGAGCCGGACAGTGGGGCACCGCGCTGAGCGCGGCCGACTATCCGGCCAAGTCGATGTTGCCGCCTTCCTACCGCTACAGCGCGGCCGAGCCGGCAGCGCCGGCGGTGACGGCACCGGCGCGCGCGGCCGAGCCGGCTCCGACCCAGCGTTCCACCGAGACCGCGCCACCCAAGCCGCGTTCGGATTTGCCGCCCGGCTTTCAATTCTAGTTCGCCCTCGCGCCATGACCAGGATCGACTTTCACACCAATATCCCCGATAAACTCAGTTATGCATGCCGG
The DNA here is from genome assembly GCA_946479705.1 of uncultured Oxalobacteraceae bacterium. Next base: position 4,589 of record CAMLHI010000185.1, on the reverse strand, counting down.
CTGGCGCGCAAGGCTTACGGCGCGCGCGGCAAGGTGGTGCTGCTGGCGGAAAATGCCGAGCAAGCCGCGGCGCTGAACGAAGCGCTGTGGACCTTGTCCGACACCGATTTCCTGCCGCATGTGATGGCCTCGGACGCGCTGGCCGCGTACACCCCGATCATCGTGAGCGACAGCGATAGCGTCGAACTGCCCCACTACGACATGCTCATCAACCTGACCCGCACGACGCCTGCGCACGTCGACCGGTTCCAGCGCGTGTTCGAGATCATTTCGGTCGACGAAGACGACGCCGCCGCCGGGCGCAAGCGTTATGTGGCCTACAAACAGCAGGCATATCCACTGACGCATTTCGTCGCAGGCTAACCATGAGCAAACATCCTTCATTCGATAACAGCATTCCCGTGCTGACGGAAGTATTCCAGGACCAGCAGGCAACCCGGCCCGAGGTGGTCATCGAGGACAACGCGCATCTCGAAGCGCGCGCCATCGATACCTGGACCGAGCCGGAATGGACGCTGCTGGAGCGGCGCCTGTCCGAGCGCTTGCTGCACCAGTTGCAGGGGCGCGTCGATTTCGTGCTGGAACAGCGCCTGCGCGACAGCATGGAAGAAGTGGTCGCGCAGGCGCTGGCCGGCCTGACCGCCGAGATCCGCCAGGGCTTGCACAAGACCATCGAGCAGATCGTCGTGCGCGCCGTGTCGCAGGAACTGGCGCACCTGCAAACGCTGAAGAAATAAAGTCCTGTCCCCGCACCACTTGCATCTGCTTACAAACCCGCGCGCCATGACGGGGCGCGGCGTCCACCCAGGCGAGGCCTGGCGCGTTTACCCATCTGGCTGTTATGCAAGCAATGCATGCCGCGTGTGTGTCTTTGCCATTCTTGCTGTTTTGTTGTACCGTTCCCTTGTTCAACACCCTTGTCATCATTCCACTGGAGAATACGCCCATGCAGGTCACGACTAAACTCATTCCACTCGCCATTGCCATGGCCTTTGCCGGCAGCGCCAACGCGCAAGAGGTAGTGAAGATCGGCCACGTCGGGCCGATTTCGGGTGCCAGTGCCCACCTGGGCAAAGACAACGAACAGGGCGCCCGCATGGCCATCGAGGAGCTCAACACCAAGGGCTTTACCATCAACGGCAAGAAAGTCACTTTCGAGCTGGTGGCCGAAGACGACGGCGCCGATCCCAAGCAAGGCACGGCGGTGGCGCAAAAGCTGGTCGACGCCAAGGTCCAGGGCGTGATCGGCCACCTCAATTCCGGCACCACCGTACCGGCCTCGCGCCTGTACAACCAGGCCGGCATTCCGCAGATCTCGCCATCGGCCACCACCCCGCAATACACCAAGCAGGGCTTCAAGACCGCCTTCCGCGTGGTCGCCAATGACAACAAGCTCGGCGGCACGCTGGGCAAGTACGCCGTCGATACCCTCAAGGCCAGCAATATCGCCGTGATCGACGACCGTTCGGCCTACGGCCAGGGCGTGGCGGATGAATTCGTCAAGGGCGCCAAGGCCAAGATGCCAGGCGTCAAATTCGTCGCCAAGGAATTCACCAATCCCAACGCCACCGACTTCACCGCCATCCTCACCTCCATCAAGAACAAGAAGCCGGACCTGATCTTCTTCGGCGGCATGGATTCGGTGGGCGGCCCGATGCTCAAGCAAATGAAGGCGCTGGGCATCACCGCCAAGTTCATGGGCGGCGACGGCATCTGTTCCGAAGCGCTGCCGCGCCTGGCGGGCGACGGCATCGGCGAAGGCACCGTCACCTGCGCCGAAGCCGGCGGCGTGAAGGGTCCGCAGGAAAAAGTCATGGAAGACTTCCGTGCGCGCTACAAGGCCAAGTACAAGATGGACGTGCAGCTGTACGCGCCGTATGTGTATGACGCGGTGATGGTGATGGCCACGGCCATGCAGAACGCCAAGTCGGCCGAGCCGGCCAAGTACCTGCCGGAACTGAAGAAGATCAAGTACCAGGGCGTGACCGGTCCGATCCAGTTCGACGACAAGGGCGACATCAAGGATGGCGCGCTGACCCTGTTCACCTTCAAGGGCGGCAAGAAGACCAAGATCGACGTGATCAAGTAAGCCGCGTCGAGCCAAAAAAAACGCGCCTTTCGAGGCGCGTTTTTTTGTTAGTGCCGTAGGCGGCTTATTTCTGCGACAGCACCCATTTGACCAGGGTGTGGGCTTCGGCCTCGCTCACCTGCGGGTTGGCTGGCATCGGCACCGCGCCCCAGCTGCCCGAGCCGCCCTTCATGACCTTGGCCACCAGCTTGGCTTCGGCATCCTTCTGACCGGCGTACTTGGCGGCGACATCCTTGTAGGCAGGGCCGACCAGCTTGGTCTGGATGGCGTGGCAAGCCATGCAATTTTTCGCTTTCGCCAAGTCGGCATTGGCCATGGCGGCGGACGATGCCAGCGCCGACAACACCATACACAACATCAGTGACCGTTTCATGTTCTCTCCTAGTGACAAGCAATGTGGCATTGCTCGGGTAATGCATTTTACATGGATCCACACTCCACGAATGTTTCCATAACGCTGCATTCAGCCCACAGGTTGACCGATTAATTCCCTATGGCAATGAATTCTTTTGTAAGATGGCAGATCACGAGGAGTTCCCATGCCAATTATTATCATCATCGCACTGGCTGTCGCCCTGAAGCTGCTGGAGGTCTGGAAGTTTGCCGACCTGTCCTGGTGGTACATCGTCGGCCTGATGGGCGTTGCCTTCATCTGGTTCGAGTTTGTCGAGAAGATCTTCGGCCTGGACAAGCGCAAGGCGCACAACGTCGACGCCCAGCGCCGCAAGGACCGCGTCAAGCAGACCTTCAACAACAAGAAGAAATAGCCCGCCTGGCCAGGGCTCGCGGTAGAATGCCGGCAGCGCTGAGACGCTGCCAATATCACAGGCATTCAAACCACGACCACCACATATGAATCTCGACCTGCGCCAGCTGCGGTATTTCATTGCCGTGGCTGAAGAACTGCACTTCGGCAAAGCCGCCCTGCGCCTGCACATGACCCAGCCGCCGCTGTCGCAGGCGATCCAGACGCTGGAAGAATTGCTCGGCGCGGCGCTGTTCGAGCGCAACCGCCGCGCGGTGTCGCTGACCCCGGCCGGGCACGCCCTGCTGCCCGAGGCGCGCCGCATCCTGGCCCAGGCGGCCGGCCTGCCCGAACTGGTGCGGCGCGCCGCCGGCGGATCCGCCGGGCGGCTGGCACTGGCCTTCGTGTCCTCGGCCGACTACAGCATCCTCCCGCCCTTCCTGCGCCGCTACCGCGCCGCCTTCCCCGATGTGCAGATCAATTTGCAGGAAGCCACCAGCGACGTGCAGATCGACGAACTGCTACACGCGCGCATCGATGCCGGCCTCTTGATCCCGCCGCTGCCCGACAAGGCGCGCGCCGAACTCGACTATCTCAAGCTGCTGGACGAGCCGCTGATCCTGGCCACGCCCAGCGGCGCCATTGCGGCCGGCGACGGCCCCCTGTGGCTCAAGGATGCGCCCGCCCTGCCCCTGATCATTTTCCCGCGCCAGATCGCGCCCAGCCTGCACGACAGCATCCTGGCGTGCTTCCGCGCCGCCGGCCTGACCCCGGACATCGGCCAGGAGGCGATCCAGATGCAGACCATCGTCGGCCTGGTATCGGCCGGCATGGGGCTGGCACTTGTGCCACAATCCGTGTCGAACCTGATGCGCCCCGGTGTGGAATACCGCAGCCTGCACGATGCCACGCCGCGCGTGGAGACCGGGCTGGCCTGGCGGCGCGACAACGATTCCCCGGTCCTGCGCGGCTTTCTGGACCTGTTGAAAACCAAAGGAAACCCCTGATGCTGACTCACCCGATGCCCAACCCAATCGCCTTTTCGATCGGCCGGCTGGACGTGCACTGGTATGGCTTGATGTACGTGCTGGCGTTCGCGCTGTTCGTCGCGCTCGGCCGCGTGCGCATCCGCCAGCCGCACATCGCCGCCCAAGGATGGAAAAAGGAAGATATCGACGACATGCTGTTCTACGGCATGCTGGGCGTGATCATCGGCGGCCGCCTCGGCGAAGTGTTCTTTTACCGGCCCGAGTATTTCTTCCACAATCCCATCGAGATCTTCAAGACCTGGACTGGCGGCATGTCCTTCCATGGCGGCTTCATCGGCGTGCTGATCGCCATGTCGCTGTGGGCCCGCAAGGTAAAGCGCAACATCGTCGATGTGTACGACTTCATCGCGCCGCTGGTGCCGCTCGGCTATGCCTGCGGGCGCATCGGTAACTTCATCAATGCCGAACTGCCGGGCCGCCTGGCCGATCCGAGCCTGCCCTGGGCCATGCTGTGGCCGGGCGTGGAAGGCCCGCGCCATCCTTCGCCGCTGTACCAGGCGCTGATCGACGGCGTGCTGGTGTTCATCCTCCTGTGGCTGTATGCGCGCAAGGAACGGCCGCGCTTCGCGGTGGGCGCCATGTTCGCCCTGCTGTACGGCTGCGCGCGCTTCTTCACCGAATACTTCCGCGTGCCCGACTGGGAAGTCACCGTGGCCGGCGTGCCGATCACCTCGGGCCAGATGCTGTCGCTGCCGATGATCGCCGC
>CAMLHI010000184.1 GCA_946479705.1 uncultured Oxalobacteraceae bacterium | reverse complement strand
GTTTCTCCGGCGGCTACGCCGCGTAGCGTTTGGCCGCCGTCAAACCGCACGCAAAACCGCCTCACTACACTGAACTTCCGACCGCCGCCCACCTCCCTTTTTGAGCCTGTCATGTCCTGCTTCCTTCGACTGCTAGGCGCATGCGCCTGCCTCGCCACCCTCCACGGCGCCGCCGCGCAAGAAGCCGGCGATGGCGTCGTCACCACCCAGGCACTGACCGTGGCGGGCCAGGATTTCTGCCAGTACTTCATTGCCGCCTGGCGCGACAAGCCCGCCAGCGAACAGTTCAGCCTGGCCATCCGCGAACGCGCCTCGGCACGCTGGGGCAGCGACATCAGCATCGAGTTCGCCCAGCGCAAGGTGTTCCAGACCCGCCTGCCGGTGGCGCGCGCGGCCCTGCGCGAGGCCGCTGCCCAGGCTGCCGATGCCACCTACGAGACCGTGCTGGCCACCGAGCGCCAGCGCCGCCTGATCCGCGACGCCGACCTGGCGCCCGACGAATTCTGAGCGTTTCCCACCACCAGGAGCTGCCATGTCCTTCCGCCCTTGCCTCGTACTGTTGCTGCTGGCCGCGCCCGCCTGCGCCAGCGACCTGATCTACACACCGGTCAACCCGAATTTCGGCGGCTATCCCGGCAACGGGCCCAATCTGCTGGCCGGCGCCTCGGCCACCAACAGGCACGAGGGCGCGCTGGGCCGCTCGGCGCTGGACCAGTCGCCGCTGGGCCAGTTCAACCAGACCCTGGAGCGCATGGTGCTCGGCCAGCTGGCCTCGGCCGCCACTTCCAAGCTGATTGGCGCGGACGGCAAGCTGCTGCCGGGCACCTTCACCACGGCCAACTTCATCGTCAGCGTCCTCGACCTGGGCAACGGCATGCTGCGCATCACCACCACCGACAAGACCAGCGGCGCCACCACGTCCTTCGAGGTGGCGCAATGAAGCCGCGCTGGCGCCTCGGCGCCGCGCCGCTGCTGCTGCCACTACTGCTGAGCGGCTGCAGCATCGGCCATCCGCCCGCGTTGCCGCGCGGCGATGCCCAGCTGACGCCGGCCAGCCCGGTCACGCGTGAACTGCTGAGCCTGCCAGAACCATCCGGCAAGGTACCGGTGGCGGTGTACGGCATCCGCGACCAGACCGGCCAGTACCGCGCCGCGCCGGACAGCGCCTTTTCCACCGTCGTCACCCAGGGCGCGTCCTCGCTGCTGGTCAAGGCCCTGCAGCAATCGGGCTGGTTCATTCCGGTCGAGCGCGAAAACCTGCAGAACCTGCTCACCGAACGCAAGATCGTGCGCGCCCTGGAAGCGCCGGCGCCGCCCGGCACGCCACCGGTGCAGGCGCCGCCGCTGCTGGCCGCGGCGGTGCTGGTTGAAGGCGGCATCGTCGCCTACGAAAGCAATGTGCGCACCGGCGGCGCGGGCGCGCGCTTCCTCGGCGTGGGCGTGAGCACCCAGTACCGGCTCGACCAGGTCACCGTCAACCTGCGCACCGTCGATATCCGCAGCGGCCGCATCCTGCACAGTGTGTCGAACACCAAGACCATCTATTCCTACGAACTGCATCCGAGCGTATTCAAGTTCGTCAACGTCAAGGATGTGCTGGAGCTCGAAGCCGGCATCACCCGCAACGAACCTGCCCAGCTGTGCGTGGCCGAGGCGATCGAAGCCGGCGTGATCCACCTGATCGCCCAAGGCATCCAGGATGGCAGCTGGACGCTCAAGGATGAAGCCAGCCGCGGCCATCCGGTACTGCGGCGCTACCAGGACGCCATGCTGGTTCAGCACCAGGGTCGCTGAACCGTTCCGCCCGTCCGACCCTGCCCACCCACGGAGTCTTTCATGAAGCCCATGCAGCGCTTACTCATCGTTGTGCTCGCCCTGGCCGGTCCAGCCATGGCCGCCACCAACGCCACCACCTCTCAAACCGGCAGCGGCAACCAGTTGCGGATTGAACAGATGGACATGCCCAACCTGAACCTTGAGGCCAGCATCACCCAGATCGGCAACAACAACCGTGCCGGCGACCCGGCCGCCGGCACGGGCGGCATCCGCCAGCTCAACTCCCACTCCGACGTGATTGCCAGCATTACCCAGACCGGCAATGGCAACCGGGCCGGGATTGACCAGATCGACGGTGGGCTCTCGATCGCCAGCATCGACCAGACTGGCAACAACAATGCCGCCACCATCGTGCAGAATGTGGTGGGAGGCGTCAATGCGCGCCTGACCCAGACCGGCAACGGCAATGTCGTCGTGGTGAACCAGCCGAACATCGTCGACTTCGAAGTGATCGCCACGCAGACCGGCAATGGCAACCGTATCGATGCCTACCAAAACCTGTCCGGCCATGAAGGCGCTTACGTCACGCAGACGGGCGACAGCAACGTGGCGACGACCTACCAGCAGAATGTCGACTTCGCCCGCATCGACCTGCTCCAGACCGGCACCGGCAACCGCGCCAGCGCCAGCCAGACCGGACTCGCCTCGTTCATGGGCCTGACGATCGAGCAGAACGGCAACGGCAATATGGCCAGCGCTACCCAGGCTGGAGACAGCATGAACGGCATCGTGCGCCAGACCGGCAACTACAATGTGGCCACCTTGAGCCAGTCGGGCGACAACCATTCGGCCAGCATACTGCAGGTCGGCAACAGCAACACGGCGTCGATTACCCAGACCGGCTCGCTGATGGTGGCCGCGCTGGCGCAGGTCGGCAACAACAACCATGCGGCGATCGTGCAGCACTGAGCATTCCGCGCGCGCAGTACCGATGTAAAAAAACCGCCGGCTCCCGAGGGATGCGGCGGTTTTTTTGTGCGCGTCTGGCGGCGCGGCGCGGCAATTACGCTGCGTCGCGGCTGGCTTTCTTGCGCTCGTGCTCTTTCAGGAAACGCTTGCGCAGACGGATCGACTTCGGCGTGATTTCCACCAGTTCGTCGTCGGCAATGAATTCCACGGCGTATTCGAGCGACATCTGGATCGGCGGCACCAGGCGCACCGCTTCGTCGGTACCGGACGAACGCACGTTGGTCAGCTGCTTGCCCTTGATCGGGTTGACGACCAGGTCGTTGTCGCGCGAGTGGATGCCGATGATCATGCCTTCATAGACAGGGTCGTTGTGCACCACGAACATGCGGCCGCGGTCCTGCAGTTTCCAGATGGCGTAGGCCACGGCGGCGCCGTCGTCCTGCGAGATCAGCACGCCGTTGCGGCGGCCGGCCATTTCACCCCGGGTGTTGTCGACCGGTGCGTAGGCGTCGAACACGTGGCTCATCAGGCCGGTACCGCGGGTCAGGGTCATGAATTCGCCCTGGAAGCCGATCAGGCCACGCGCGGGAATGCGGTACTCGAGGCGCACGCGGCCCTTGCCGTCCGATTCCATGTTCTGCAGGTCGCCACGGCGGCGGCCCAGTTCTTCCATCACGCCGCCCTGGTTGGCTTCTTCGACGTCAACGGTCAGGTTCTCGAACGGCTCGTGGCGCACGCCATCGACCATCTTGAACACCACACGCGGACGCGACACGGCCAGCTCGAAGCCTTCGCGGCGCATGTTTTCGATCAGGATGGTCAGGTGCAGTTCGCCGCGGCCCGACACTTCGAACACGGTATCGTCGTCGGTCGGCGCCACGCGCAGTGCCACGTTGGCTTTCAGTTCGCGGTCCAGGCGGTCGCGCAGCTGGCGGCTGGTGACGAACTTGCCTTCGCGGCCGGCCAGCGGCGAGTTGTTGACCATGAAGTTCATGGTCAGGGTCGGCTCGTCGACGGTCAGCATCGGCAGCGCTTCCGGGGTGTCCGGTGCGCACACGGTCGAACCGATACCGATCTCTTCGATACCGTTGATCAGGATAATGTCGCCGGCGACGGCTTCATCGACCAGCACGCGCTCCAGGCCCTTGAAATTGAGCACCTGGTTGATGCGGCCCTTGATCGGGGTGGAATCCGGACCGTTCAAGACGACCACATCCTGGCCGGTGCGCACGCGGCCGCGGTTGACCCGGCCGATGCCGATCTTGCCGACGTACGAGGAATAGTCCAGCGAGGTCACTTGCATCTGCAGCGGGCCGTCCGGATTGTCGTCGCGCACCGGCACGTGTTGCAGGATGGCGTCGAACAGCGGCTTCATGTCGCCGTCGCGCACGTCTTCGGTCAGGCCGGCGTAACCGTTCAGGCCCGAGGCGTAGACGATCGGAAAGTCCAGCTGCTCATCGGAGGCGCCCAGCTTGTCGAACAGTTCGAAGGTCTGGTTGATGGCCCATTCCGGGCGCGCGCCCGGACGGTCGACCTTGTTGACCACCACGATGGGCTTGAGGCCCAGCGCCAGCGCCTTGCGGGTGACGAAGCGGGTCTGCGGCATCGGGCCTTCCTGGGCATCGATCAGCAGCAGCACCGAGTCGACCATCGACAGCACGCGCTCGACCTCGCCGCCGAAGTCGGCGTGGCCTGGGGTGTCGACGATGTTGATGTGGGTGCCTTCGTATTCAACCGCGCAGTTCTTCGACAGAATCGTAATGCCGCGTTCTTTTTCGAGGTCGTTCGAGTCCATTACGCGGGTGTCCACCTGCTGGTTTTCACGGAAGGTGCCGGACTGGCGCAGCAGCTGGTCCACGAGCGTGGTTTTGCCGTGGTCAACGTGGGCGATGATGGCGATATTGCGAATGGCGCGTTTAGTATTTGACATGGTCGAAAGAACGGAAATGTACGTCGAGTACGAAGGTGTACGGTGTTGCGTAAATCAGGAACCGACTAGTATAGCACGCCTGTGCCGCCATAGGCATGGTGCCCACGGGGAAAAGCCAGTCATTTCAATAGCTTGCTGCTTTTTTCGCCACAGGCGATAGCGTGCTCGAGATTCTGGCGCTGCAATGTGTCGGGACGATGACGCGCAGTCACCGGCCCCTGCGGCGCGGCCTGATCGTCGTCGTGGCCGACAGCGGGTTGTTGCACCGGGGCGCGCTGGACCAGCGCCGTGCCAGAGCTGAAACCTAAGCCGTGTCGTCTGATCAATCAGGGCCGGAGTCCGCTCGATAGTCCAAAGCAGTACGCGCGTCAAGAGCGGGATCGCGCCGACCAGAAAAGTATAGGCAAGCCACTTGTTTGCTGAATATTTCATATCCGTAGGCAGAGGTGGCGGCGATCCATACGCCGAACCGCCCCACCCTACGCGACTAATGCGACGACGATCCCGACCAGATCAGACATGCGCCCCCTCCAGTTCCGCTTTCCTGGCCGTGAGCGCGCGATAGCGGCGCCGGGCGCGCGCCAGCATTGTGGCTGCCGCTCCCAGCATCAAGCC
>CAMLHI010000183.1 GCA_946479705.1 uncultured Oxalobacteraceae bacterium | reverse complement strand
AGCTACGTCAACAGAATTCGGCCGGAGTGCCGCAGTCTATCCTTTTTGCCGGCTTTGCGCACGGGAAAGAGACGGATCTTGGTGAGCTTACAAGATGCCCCGCTTGACGGATGTTACGGAATGTATCGGGGTCGTTAAGGGAGGCTTAAATGTCAAAAAACCCGGAAGGCGGCGCGGCCTGCCGGGTCAGGAAGCAGTCAGCTGGCCGCCTAGAACTTGGTGCGCAGCGACAGCGTGTAGCTGGCGCCGGGCTTGTACTCGTCGAAGATGGCGTTGCTGAACTGGGTGTAGGTCTGGCTGATCGACTTGGTGGCGTTCCACACGCTCAAGGTCAGGTCGGCGTCGTAGCGGAAGGCGAAAGCCTGCTTCAGGTTGACGCCGACCGACGCATCGACCTGCGAGCGCGCGGTGGTGTAGGCATACGCTCCGCCCGGCACGGTCAAGCCCGTGCTGGTATTGACCACGTTGGCCGCCGTGTACGAGCGCGACACCCGCATGTTCACGCCATTGCGCTCGTAGTACACCGTCAGGTTGCTGGTGCGCGGCGGCACGCCCGCCACCGGCGCCGCACCCGGCTTTTCATCCTTCTGCCTGGCGTAGGTGAAGTTGGCCGTGAAACCGAATCCCTTGACCGGCAGCATGTCCAACGCTTGCTGCCAGGTCGCCTCGAGGCCGCGCACCTTCAGCTTGGTGTCGACGTTGTAAGGCTCACGGATTTCAACCAGGTGCTTGTCGCGCCCGCCGCTGGCATCGACCGCCAGTTGCTGGGCCGCCGTCAGGCCCACCGTGCCGTACAGGGCATCGAGCTGGGCCAGGGTGTACTGGGTGATGCGCGTGTCCGGCCGGCTGATGATGTCCTTGGCGAAGGCGCTCAGCGAGACATAGGCTTCGCGCGTCATGTAGTACTCGAGCGCCAGGTCGAGGTTATTGGCCTGGAAGGGTTTGAGCTTCGGATTGGTGAGATCGCCTTGGCGGGCGCCCTGGTCGCCGATGGTCAGGAGGGTCTGGCGCAGGTCGGCGGGACTCGGGCGGGTCATCGACTTGGAGCCGGAGGCGCGCGCGATCAGCTTGGACGTGAGCTTATAGGCCAGGGTGAACGAAGGCAGCAGGTTGCTGTAGGTGGTGTCTTCGTAGGCCCAGTTGGCCAGGTTGTCGTACAGGCCGCCGTTGCTCAGCCCCTCGGTCGCATTGCGCGGATCGGCTCCCAGCGTCAGCGCGCCGATGGTCTGCCGGGTCCTGGCATAGCGCACGCCGGCGTTGTAGCGCAGGGTGCGGCCGAACACCTCGTGGCGGCCGTTGACTTCGGTGTACAGCGAGCTGACCACCTCGCGGATGTAGCCGCCGCTGCCGTTACCGAAACCGCGATGGATATTGTCGCGGAAGTACTGGTAATTGGTGTCCTTGGCGAACTTGTCCCAGTCGACGGTGATGAAACCGTGGTCGGTGCCATGGGCGTATTGCGGCACCATGGCATTGGTGATCTGCGAGCCCTGATAGGCCAGCGGCACGGTCTGGCCGGCGGTGGAACCGGTGCCATAGCCCGGATAGGCGGTGGCGGCCACCGGCCCGGGTGCGCTGCGGCCGTCGCAGCTGCCCTGAAGCTGGGTGTTGGCCGGGAAGAAGTGCACATTCATATTGTTGCCGCAGGTGCCGTTCATCCAGGCGTCGGCCACCGAGTAGCCGCGGTAGCGGCGCTCGATATCGTCCCAGGAAGCACCGACCTTGATGCTGAAGTCGCTGTCGCCCCAGTTGACGTTCAGGCGCGAACCCTTGGTCTTGTTGGTGCGCTCGTACAGGTCCATGCGCAGGCCCGACAGGCCCTGGCCGGCCTGGTACCAGCCGAAATTGTTGGGATCGTTGTAGTCCAGGTTGCCGGTGTAGGTGGGCGGCTGGCCGGGCGTGGTGTTGTCGTAGCTGATGACCGAGTTGGGCGATCTGGTGGCCAGCAGCACGGTCGGCATGTCGCGGAAGAAGGTGCTGTTGGTGGCATTGAAGTGGCCGTCGATGGTCCACTTCTCGCTCGGGCGAAATTCGAAGCCCGGGTTGATGCTGCGGAACTTGGTCTTTTCTTCCATCGGACGGAATTCGAGCGACCAGAAGGTGTTGGCGAAGATGCCCTTGTTGAGCACGCAGCCGATGGTGCAGTCGCTGCGGTCGAACTCGAAGCCGACCGGAATGACGGTGTTGGCGCGGGTGCCGGCGTTCATGGCTTCGTAGATCATCTTGTTGTTCTTCTGGGCCGCCATCAGGTCCAGGTAGATGTCGAGGCGCTCGTTGGGCTGCCACTGCATGCTGATGACTTCGCCGGCGCGCTTGCGCTCGCCTTCATAGAGCAGGTGGCGGCCGAGGCGGCCGAACAGGGCATTGTCGATCTGCTGGATGGTGGCGCCCGGGTTGAGCGCGAGCAGCATGGCGCGGTCGATCTGCTTGCCCGGCACCAGGATCGGGCGGGCGTAGGCCGGCAGGTCGTCCAGTGCCATGCCGGACGGCACGGTATCCGGGGTGGACTGGCTGCCGCCGCCGGTGGTGTTGGGCTTGTCGGCCGCGGTGGCCTGGAAAGCCTTGAGCTGGAGATTGCGCATGTCGACCGTCTGGAAACCTTCGGTCTTGTACTTGGTGTCGCCGAAGGCCACGCCGCCGAGGATGCCGAACTTGCCCCAGCCCGGGCTGGTCCAGGTGTTGCTGACCAGGCCGGAACCGGTGGAACCCCACTGGCCGTTGGTCTCGCGGTAGTTGCCCGACAGCGTAAAGGCCGAGCGCAGGCCAGCCTTGTCGAAGGGGCGCACGCTGCGCATATTGACCGTGCCGGCGATGCCGCCTTCGATCAGGCTGGCCTGCTGGCTCTTGTAGACGCTGGCGCTGCGGAACAGTTCGGACGGCAGGAAGTCCATGTCGACTTCGCGGTTGGCGCTGATCGAGCCGCCCCAGCTGCCGGCCGAGGCCGAGGCCATCGGCGCGCCGTTGAGCAGCACGCGGGTGAAGGCGGCGCCCATGCCGCGGATGGAGATGTTCAAGCCTTCGCCATCGATCTCGGCGCGCTTGACGGTCACGCCCGGGATGCGCGCGAGGGCGTCGGCGATGTTGGGATCGGGGAACTTGCCCATGTCTTCCGAAAACACCGTGTCGGACAGGCCGATGTTGTCGCGCTTTTCGGCCGCCGACAGTGCCAGCGAACTGCGGTAGCCGGTCACCACCACGCTCGGCATGACTTTCTCGCCCTTCTCGCCCGCCGCCTCGGCCGGCGCCATTTGCGCCCAGGCGTTCGACACCAGCCCCGCCATGACCGTCAAGGCGAACACCTTGCCCCGTGTCGCCAATGCACGCCGGCCGGCGTCCTTGAATTTGCTTGTCATGCTGTCAGTCTCCTCTTTGGCGGCTACCAGTGCCGCAACTGTTGTTGTTTTTACCCGGGCCACGCTTTTGGTAGCGCAACCCTTGAAACGCGGATTTGCCGATTCCGATATGGCTTCGCAGTTCTTGTTATCGTAAGCCGGGTCATTTGATAAGCGCTACCATTTCGGATGGTCGCTGTTTTCAACTCGCGCGTCAACACAGCTCATGACAGTGTTGTCATAAAGTCACACGGCGCCGTGGACGAAGGAGCAGACTGGACAGCGCGAGGATTGCGCTACCAATTATTGCAATGCGCCCGGACTGGCCGGGCGCGCCGGGGAGGCTTAGGGGAGGACGCTGACGGGGTCGGACGCGCGCGCGCCGGAGCGCACCTTGGCCCGTGCGCGGGCCGGCCGGGCGCTGCCGAGCAGGGCGAACAGGGCCTGCACGCAGCGCTCGGCATCGCTCACCTGGCGCGAGGGCAGCTGGGGGCGCGGCAACGCGTGGGTGTAGTACTGGGCGCCCTCGGTGAGGTAGCCGAGCGCCCACAGGTTCGGGCAGCTGCGTCCGGCGTGGTCGAGGGGATGGTTGGCGCTGTCGATGTCCAGCCCGCCGGGATGGTAGTTGCCGTTGTAGTAGGGGCGGATGGTGCCGCGCTTGAGCAGGTTGCGCACGAGCAGGCTGTCGTCGGTCTCGGGCGAAAACGGGTCCAGCCGGGCCACCACCAGCGCGTCGAGGTACTGCACGCTGGTGGTGCCGGCCAGGCGCGTGTGCAGGGCAAATTGCGAGCGTTCCTCGTCGACGCGCACAGCCGCATGGGGACCGTCGGCCACGCGCAGCACGCCGGCCCCCATCAGGGCGCGCAGCTGCTGGTTGCGCATCAGCGGCGGGCCGAAGGTGATGCGGTTGATGGCCGGGTTGTAGACGCTGAGGAATTTGCGGTGCGAGGCCGGCTGCAGGCCCGCGTGCTCGAGGCAATCCTGCAGCACCGCGCGGGCGTCGCGCAGCACGTCGGCGGCGGCCTTGATCGGGCTGAGCGCATTGCCGCGCGCGGCTTCCTCGAGGTCGGCGGCCAGCAGGGCGTCGAAGAAGGCGGCGAAGTCGGCGGGCGTGGCGAACTCGCGTCCGCTCAGGGGAAACAGCATGGCGTCGATGGCGCGGCGCTCTTCCCCGCCGAGCTGGTACCAGACCGGATCGGGCGCCTTGGCATCGTGGGCGCAGCGCCAGGCGTAGCCCATTTCCTTGAGCATCAGGGGCAGCAGCTCGCGCTCGAAATCGAGCTGGACGCTGGCGCGTTCGCGCTGGGCCTGGATGCGCAGGTCGCGCACCGCCTCGCGGGTGAAGAAGCGGGCCTGATGGCGCCCCGCCACGCCCTTCTGGTTGAGCGCGCGCGCGGCGGCCGGCAGGCAGTTGCGCGAGAACAGGGTCAGCGCCGGTTCCTGGCCCGACGGCAGGTAGCGCAGCACCGCGCCGTCCGGCTCGAAGCGCCCTCCCCGGCCCACGGTCAGCTCGGCCACCACGTCGTGCGCCGACAGGCCCAGGCCCTGGATGCCGACGGCGGCATCGTGGCCGATGGCGCCCAGCTTATCGATGGGGTAGGCGTGGCGCAGGTAGCGCAGCTTGCTGTTGTAGCGCGCATGGTCCTGGGCGAACTTGCGCAGCCAGGCTTCCTCGTCGGTGAGATGATTGCTGCCGTGCCCGGTGGTAAGGAAGACGTAATCGCTGGACACCGAAAAGCCGCTGTCGAGCTCAACCAGAAAACTGCCCTCGGGCTGCTGCACCAGGTCGACGGCGCGGTGGCGCAGGTGCTGCATGGCCACCGTGGGCGGCAGCGAGGCGGCGATGGCGCCAAAGGCCCAGCCCAGGTAGCGTCCCAGCAGCTGGCGCGGCAGATAGTCGCTGTCGGTGATGTCGGCGCCGCCGCCCTCGGCGCCGGCGCGGTAGTACTCGCTGCCGAAGCGCCGGTAGCC
>CAMLHI010000182.1 GCA_946479705.1 uncultured Oxalobacteraceae bacterium | reverse complement strand
GCGGCCGCTTCGGCGCACAGTGCGCGCACCTCATCGGCCGGCAAGCCGAGCACCACCGCCATCCCGCCCTGCCCGACCGGCACGGCTTCCTGCATGGCCTGGGCGCGGAAGCGCACCAGCGGCACCGCGTCCTGGAAGGCGATCACGCCGGCAGCGACCAGCGCGGCGTATTCGCCCACGCTATGGCCAGCCACCAGGCTGGGGACCGGGCCGCCGGCCGCCAGCCAGGCGCGGTATACCGCCACCGCGGCGGTCAGCATGATCGGCTGGGTGTTGGTGGTCAGGTCCTGCTCTTCCTTTGGACCCTCGGCGATCAGCCGGGCCAGGTCGAAACCGAGCGCTTCGTTCGCTTCGGCAAGGGTCTGCGCAACCACCGGGTTGCCGGCAAAGCCGTTCAGCATACCGATGGCCTGGGCGCCCTGGCCGGGAAAGACGAATGCGAATTGTGCCATCTGAGAAATACTCCTAAGGTTGGGAAAAGCGCTTGCGCGATTTACATGCGGGCCAGCACCGCGCCCCAGGTGAAGCCGCCGCCCACGCCTTCCATCATGACGGTCTGGCCCGGCTTGATGCGGCCATCGCGCACGGCCAGATCCAGGGCCAGCGGGATTGAGGCGGCGGAGGTGTTACCGTGCTGGTCGACCGTGACCACCATCCTGTCGGCGGGCAGGCCCAGCTTCTTGGCGGTGCTGTTCATAATGCGGATATTGGCCTGGTGCGGGACCAGCCAGTCGATGTCGGAACCCTGCATGCCGGCCATCTCCAGCGCTTCATGGGCGACCTTTTCGAGCATCGAGACGGCCAGCTTGAACACGGCCGGACCATCCATATACAGGAAGGCGCTGCCGGCAATGGCGCCGTCGGCGATGCAGGTCGGACCGGTCAGCACGCCGGCGTGGCGACCGTCGGCATGCAGCTTGGTGGCCAGGATGCCCGGCTCGTTCGAGGCGCTCAGCACGATGGCGCCGGCGCCGTCGCCGAACAGCACGCAGGTGGTACGGTCTTCGAAATTGAGGATGCGCGAAAACACTTCGCTGCCGATCACCAGCACATTCTTGTGGGCGCCGGCCTTGATGAAAGCGTCCGCCACCGAGACGGCATAGACGAAGCCGCTGCATACGGCCTGCACGTCGAAGGCGGCGCAATCGTTCTCGATGCCCAGCTTGCGCTGCACGATGCAGGCGGTGCTGGGAAAGCTGCCGTGGAAATCCGGGGTGGAGCTGGCGACGATGACCAGGTCGACCTGGTCGGGCCGCAGGTCGGCCATGGCGAGCGCCTTGCGCGCCGCTTCGACCGCCAGGTCGGAGGCCAGTTGGCCGTCGCCGGCGTAGTGGCGCGCGGAAATGCCGCTGCGCGAGACGATCCACTCGTCCGACGTGTCGATCCCCTTTTCCGCCAGGCGCGCGGCGAGATCCTGATTGGTCACGCGCTGCTCCGGCAGGTAGCTGCCGGTGCCGATGATTTTGCTGTAGAGAGTCATTGTTGCCGTCCTACTGGGTGGGTGAGCCTGGCGCGTCGGGGTCAGGCGTGCGTGGCATCAGGTCGGCGATCATCACCGACAGCTGCTCCTGCACATTATATTTAGCCGCATCGAAAGAACGTTTGATCGCCCACTCGTACGAATATGCATCGGCGCCGCCATGGCTTTTGAACACCAGGCCACGCAAGCCCAGCAGGCTGGCGCCGTTGTAGCGCGAAGGATTGAAGACATTGCCGAAATTCTTCAGCGCGCTGCGCCCGAACAGCGCGCCCAGCATGGTCAGCGGGGTGCGCCGGAATTCGGTATTGAGCGCGCTCTTGACGAAGCGGCCCAGGCCTTCGACAGCCTTGAGAGTGACGTTGCCGACGAAGCCATCGCACACCACGATGTCGGTGGTGCCCTTGAAGATATCGTTGCCTTCGACGTTGCCGTAGAAGTTGAGCGCGCCGCGCGCGTGGTCGTCCTGCAACAGGCGGGCGGTGGCCTTGACCACTTCATTGCCCTTGATCTCTTCGGTGCCCACGTTGAGCAAGCCGATGGTGGGCTTGGCGATGCCTTCCATGGCCGACACCAGCACCGAAGCCATCACCGCGAACTGGTGCAGGTGGTGCGGTTCGCAATCGACGTTGGCGCCGAGATCGAGCATATAGGTGGGGCCGCCCTTCTGATTGGGCAGGATCGAGCAGATGGCGGGCCGGTCCACGCCGGCCATGGTCTTGAGCACATAGCGCGACACGGCCATCAAGGCGCCGGTATTGCCGGCCGAAACGCAGGCCTGGGCCTTGCCTTGCTTGACCATCTCGATCGCCACGCGCATCGAGGAATCTTTCTTGCGGCGCAAGGCCACTTCGATCGGATCGTCCATCGCCACCACTTCCGAGGCGTGCACGACCGACAGGCGCTCGTGGTGTTCGGCCTTATGCTTCTTGAGCTCGGCGCGCAGGACGTCTTCCAGGCCGACCAGCACCAGCTGGGCCTGAGGTTCACGATTTACAAAGGAAATGGCTGCGGGAATCGTAACTGACGGGCCATGATCGCCACCCATACAGTCAATGGAAATTGTAATTGTCATGTAGTGTGATGCGATATTGCGGCAGGCGAACGCCAGCCACACCCTGCGTCATGCAGCATGACGAGGCGCATAGGTGTGCAAAGGAAACTTGCAGCCGGTGACAAAGAAAAAGCGGCGCGACGCAGAAAAAATACGTTGCACCGCTTTCATTTTACTCAAACGCGAAACGTCGATTACTCGTCGTTCTTGGTCTTGAGCACTTTACGACCACGGTAGAAACCGTTCGGGCTGATGTGGTGACGCAGGTGCGTTTCACCGGTGCTTGGCTCGATGCCCAGTTGTGGCGCGACCAGGAAGTCGTGCGAACGGTGCATGCCGCGCTTGGAAGGGGACTTCTTATTCTGCTGAACTGCCATGATGACTCCTAATACATAAGTTCTAAAATTCTAACACATTCGACCAGCAAATACATGCGAATCGAGTATCCCAGCGGCAAAACTCTGCCGACATGTTTCACGTTGTCTTACCTGTACCACCACTTGCCATACTCGACTGCTGCACGCGCTTGACACGTTTCTTACGCCCTACATGTTCGGTACTGCCGATGCGGCCGGCTCATTCACCCTTGAGCGCCTTCAGGCTGGCAAAGGGCGAAGGCTTCTCGCTCCTGAGCCCGTCGAGCAACTGGGTGTCGGGGCACACATCGTGTTTCGGCACCTGCGGCAAGGCCAGCAGGGCTTCGTCTTCAATCAGATCGCGGATATCGCAGCTGCGGCTGCCGACGATCACATCGATCGTCTCGTCGTCGAGGATCTCTTCGATCTCGTCGGCGTGGGCATCGTCCTTGCCCAGCACCAGCAAGGTCGACGACTCCATCGCGTATTCAAACGGGCTCAGGCAGCGCTGGCACTGCAACCGGACCGCGCCGGCCACGGCCAGCACAATCTGCGCGTAGCCCTGCGGGTGGATGCCACCCTGCACCGACCAGTTCACGGTGCCGGCGTCGTCGGCACAATCCTTTTTCAAGCGGTCCATTTCGGCGACAGGCGTAGCGCCTTCGCGAAGGCCGTTGTTTCGACAAAACTCGAAAGCGTCGATGACAAAAGCACTCATTACAGAAATTTTCCCCGGAAAACCTGCGATAATAACAGGCTTATCGCAGTCGAGTCAAAGACTTGCGCGATTTTTCGCGCTATGCGGCGCAGCGCTGTTGCGGGCCGTATTGTAACCCGCCACGGCGATCATGACAGCAAGGAGTTGACCATGCAGCGCCTGATTCTCGCCTCCAGTTCGGCCTACCGGCGCGAACTGCTCGAACGGCTGCGCCTGCCCTTCGAGGTGATGGTGCCCGATCTCGACGAAACACCCGCGCCCGGCGAAAGCCCGGAAGCGACCGCCCTGCGCCTGGCGCGCGCCAAGGCCCAGGCGGTGGCCGCGCGCGCGCCCGGCAGCCTGGTGATCGGCTCGGACCAGGTCGCCACGCTCGACGGCGAACAGATCGGCAAACCCGGCAACCACGCCAATGCCCTGGCCCAGCTGCAGAAAATGCGCGGGCGCCGCGTGGTTTTCCATACCGCCCTGTGCCTGTGGGACGGGCGCGGCCCCGCCCTCACCGGCCAGGCCCAGCTGGAAAACGTGCAAACCTTCGTCACCGTCCGCGACTTGCCCGACCGCGAACTGGACGCCTACCTGCGCATCGAGCAACCCTACGATTGCGCCGGCAGCGCCAAGAACGAGGGCCTGGGCATCGCCATTCTCGAACGCATCGACAGCGTCGACCCGACCGCGCTGACCGGCCTGCCCCTCATCGCCCTGACCGGCATGCTGCGCAAGGCCGGCGTGGACTTTTTTCATTCCTGACTATTGTTAATGAGCACCGGCACCCTCTTCCTGATCCCCAATACCCTCGGCCCCACCGAACCGTCCGCCGACGCGCTGTCGCACATCCTGCCCACCCAGGTGCAGGCGCTGACCGCGCGGCTGGATTATTTCGTGGCCGAAAACGCCAAGACGGCGCGCGCCTTCCTCAAGCTGGTCGCCCTGGCCCATCCGCTGGCCAAGCCGCTGCAAGAGATCGAGATCGCCGAACTGAATGTGAACACCCCCGCCGCCGCCCTGAACAGCCTGCTGGCCCCGCTGCTGGCCGGGCGCGATGCCGGGCTGGTGTCGGAAGCGGGCGTACCGGCCGTGGCCGACCCCGGCGCCGACCTGGTGCGCATCGCCCATCAGCACGGCATCACAGTGCGTCCGCTGGTGGGGCCGTCCTCGCTGCTGCTGGCCGTGATGGCAAGCGGCCTGAACGGGCAGAGTTTCGCCTTCAACGGCTATCTGCCGACCGATGCGGCGGCGCGCGCCAAGCGCATCCGCGAACTGGAACAGCGCTCGCGCAGCGAAAAGCAGACCCAGCTGTTGATCGAAACGCCCTACCGCAATGCCGCCATGCTGGACGCGCTGGTGCTCGCTTGCCAGGGCAACACCCTGATCTGCGTGGCAACCGACCTGAGCTTGCCCAGCGAACGCGTGAACACCATGACGGCGGCGCAGTGGAAAGCCAGGCTGGCCAGCGGCAAGGCGCCGGACTTCCACAAGAAGCCGACCGTGTTCCTGCTGCTGGGGCAATAGCGGCTAGGAGTCTGCGCGGCAGAAGCTCGTCGGTCGCAACGGGCGGAGAAAAGTCCCACTTCGCCGCCATTTCTCCGGCTGTAGCGGGGCTACAGTCCTCGAAAGTGCCGACGAATTGGGATCTTTTCCCACCCGTTCCGCCTCGACTCCTTCTGCCGCGCAGGCTCCTAGCCTGAATTTTGCATAAAAAAGGGCAAGAATGCCGTAAGTGATTGATAA
>CAMLHI010000181.1 GCA_946479705.1 uncultured Oxalobacteraceae bacterium | reverse complement strand
ATGCCGGTGGTCGAGACGATGGCGTCATCGTCGCCGGCCAGGGCGAGCACGCGCGCGATGGTCTCGAAGCGCTTGGCGCTGGCCTCCCGCGGCAGCTGCAGCGCGGTGCCCTGGCGGCGCAGCGGCGCGCCGTCCCGGCTGGGCGGCGGCGCGGCCGCGCCCTTGGGATCGGCGAAGGTTTTCCCGCTGATCAAGAGGGCCACGCTGCGGCGCGCCTGTATGGCCACCTTGACCTGCTCCAGGCAGGGACCGAGTTCCTCGCGCGCGGCCGGAAAGCGGCAATGGTCGATCCCCATCGAGGCGAGCAGGCTGCCGGTGATGCGGCCCATCACCTCGTGCTGCGGCTCGTCGTTCTTGCCCGGTTCGCCGCGCATGGTCCCCAGCAGCAGCGCGGGAATCCTGTACGGCAGGCTCATGGTGGCGAGCGGATTGACGGCGTTGGCCAGCCCCGAGTTCTGGCAGACGATGGCGCCGGCGCGCCCGGCCAGCCAGGCGCCGATCGACACCGCCACGGCGTCGCCTTAGTTGACCGCGCCCAGGTAGGTGGTGTCGGCGCGCGCCTCGGCCCGGTCGATCAGCGGTCCGGCCAGGGAGCACGGTACGCCAGTGAAGAAATCCAGTCCGGCCGCCCTGGCACTATTAAAAAATTCGTCAGCAAAGATCATGGCTTCGGCAAAGTAGGAAAAGTAGGGGGGATACAGTGCGCCGCGCACGCCGCCCTCAATGCAAGGCGGCGTGCGGCGGCGCGGCGAGGTGCGTCGGGGCGCAGCTAGGCCGGGCGCTCGAGCGGTATGGCGCCGGGAAGCAGGGCTTCCAGGTGTGCAAACGACACGTCCGAGGTGTGCGCGGCCAGGGTGATGCGATCCCACGGGTCGTAGGCGACCGCATGCCGGTCCAGCATGCCGAACAGCGTGCGCCAGTCGGCCGTCTGGCCGGCCTGGATGGCCTGGCACAGCGCGCCGATGGACGCGCGCTCGCCCGCCGCGAGCCCGGGGGCGTCGCGGCCCAGGGCCGCGACCCGCGCCAGCGCTTCCGGCGCCGCCAGCGCATGGCGCGGCAGCCGCGCGTCCAGGCGCGCGGCCAGCGCGCGCAGTTCCCGGTCCGGCACCGTCATCGCCGCGCGCATGCGTGCATGGATCGCCATGCGCTGCTCGACCGGCAACAGGATGGCCAGCTCGCGCACCAGGTCGGCCGGCTCGTCGGCGGCGTGCACAAAGCTGAGCAGATGGGAGGCGTTGCCGAGCCAGGCACGCAGGTCGTCGGGGCGCTGCAGGGCCGGGTCGGCCTGTCCCTTCAGGTTGGCCAGGCGCCTGGCGGCCGAGATATGGCGCTCGCGCCCGGAGCGCACCACCAGCAGGATCGACTCGCTGGCGGCGAACATCGCCATGTAGGCATCCTTGCGCATGCGCGGCGCGCAATTCCACTGGTAGCGCCACAGCGCCTTCATCTGGTCCGGACACACCGCGACCGGCGTCCAGGCGCACACCGTGAAGCCGCGCAGCGGCAGCCAGTCGAGCACCACGTCGAGGCGGCGCGACACCAGCGCGTCGGGCTTGACCAGGATCATCGAATGCTGGAAGGCCAGGTCGGCCGCGCCCGCGCCGGCCGCCGCCGTCAAGTCTTCCCAGCCTTCGCGAAAGTAGGTATCGGTGCCATACAGCGTGGCCTTGGCGGGCATTTCCGTGAGGCCGGCGGGAACCGGCAGGCCGTAGCGTTGATCGATCAGCATGCGTTCGCTCCCGCAAGGGCCGCGGCAGCGGCCTGTGGCGCCGGCGCGGCCGCCGGCGGATGGTCGAGCAGCACCTGCTTGCCGGCCGCATCCATCGCGGCCAGATGGCCGGCAATCACCAGCCGGTCCCAGGGCGCGTAGTGCGCTCCCAGCAGGTCCACCAGCGCGAACAGCTCGCGCCAGTCGGTGCGCAGGCCGTCGCCGATGCGCTCGGCCAGCCGCTCCAGGGCGCGCCGCTGCTCATCCGTGGGCGCGGCGGCATGGCCGGCGCCGAGCACGCGCGCCATGGCCGGGCCGATCTCGAGCGCATGCTCGGGCACCTGCTGGTACAGGGCCGCCACCGCGGCCTGCGCGGCCGGCAGCGGCATGGCGGCCTGGCTGTGCATCGTGGCAAACAGGGCCTTGCGCAGCTGTTCCGGCAAGAAAATGGCGATCTCGCGCACGAAATCGGCGGCCTCGTCGGGCGAGTGAACCAGGCTGAGCATTCGCGACTTGTGGCCCAGCACGGCGCGCAGGTCGCCGGGCCGGCGCAAGGCCGGGTCGGCGGCGCCCTTGAGCGCGGAAAAGCGCTGGGTCGCCGGCTCCTGCGCCGCCGCCGCATCGGCGATGACGAGCAACAGCGAGGGACAGGCGCTCATCAGGGCATCGCAGGCGTCGCGGCGCTCGCGCAGCGCCACGTTCCACTGGTATTGCCACAGCGAGCGCACTTGATGGCGGTCGATCGGTACGGCCACGCAGGCGGCCAGGCGGAAGCCGTGCGCCGGCAACCAGTCGAGCACCAGGTGGGCCTTGCGCGAGGCGATCGCGTCGGGCCGTATCAGCACCAGGGCGTGCGCGCTGGCCAGCGCCTGCGCGCTGGCCGCGTCGCCCGCCACCTCGACCAGGTCTTCCCAGCCTTCCCAAAAATGCGCATCGAGGCCGTACAGGGTGGCCTTGTCCTGCATGCGGGTGAGCCCGGGGGGAAAGGGCTGTCCATACTTCTGATCCAAAAACATAAATCCTCTTGCCAAGCCGGTTGATTGGGCGAGGATTATAGGCAGCAAAATATCGCAAATTCAAGAGTGCTCAAAAGATAAAATTACGACGTTTACAATTTTTGCGCATCTGCGATGATGGCGTCCGTTTCGTTTTGACAAGGTTGCATCGCAATCATCTGCGGCCGCGCCCTACCCGGGCGCCGCCCCGGAACCGGCCGCCGAACCGGGCTGGCCGACCGCCCCTGCCCCCTGCCCGATGGCCCCACCCGCACCGTGCGGTGCCGCGGATATCCAGCATCCAGCATTCAGTAGGAGATATTGTTGAGCACGACCACCCCTGCACGCCCCACCCCGGACGGCCTGGCGATCGGTATCGTCGGCGCGACCGGACTGGTCGGCGAATTCATGCTGTCGATCCTGGCGCAGCGCCGCTTCCCGGTGCGTGCGCTACGCCTGTTCGTCTCGCCCGGCTCGGCCGGCCGCCAGCTGCCCTGGAACGGCATGCCGGTCACGCTCCTTGATATGTATTTGACTGTCAATCGATTTTATAAAGATTTCTGATCTTGTACAGCGTGTTGGTAGCAGAACGGACGGCAAGCCGACGGTTGATCAGTCTGATATGCGCGGGTTGGCTACCGCATGACAACCGATTCGTCGGGGAGCTGCCTCGCTCTAGTTTCGAGGATCATTCCATCGCTGGACGCCTCATAGGAGTGTCGAGGGTTCTCCCACCGTTGTCCATTCTGCTACCGACACACTGTACGTTCATGGCCAGCTCCCTTATGGTTTGACGTCTGGCTGCGGCAGTGCCTGGCCGATGGCCCAAATGAAGCCGGCCAGTTCTCGGGCCACGGCTGTACATGCCTGCACCTTCAATTTCCCCTTGCCTTCCATAAGCCGGTAGCGGGCGCACAGGCGCTTTTGCGCCTTCCACGCAATTTCTTGAACAGCATCTGATGTGCGCTCGGCACGGCGCTCCAGATGCTTGGTCTTGCGAGCCGGATGGCGGTAGGTCCACGCCGCCTCCACCAACACCCGGCGCACATGGCCGTTGCCGGTCTTGGTGATGCCCCCGCGCGATTTGGTGGCGCCGCTTGAATGTTCACTCGGCACGACACCGAGATAGGCCATCAGCTGCGGCGCGCTGGCGAAGCGCTGCAAATCGCCGATCTCGGCGACGATCGTCACCGCCGTCAGCAGATTGACACCGCGTAGTGCCATCAAACCTTCGATCACCGGCCAGAACACCGATGCGCTGGCCGTGACTTCGAGCTGCTGGTCTATCGCATCGACTCGCTTGCTGAGCATCTTGACCGTGTCCACGTATTCCTGGAAAACGATCTGCTGAACCGGTTGAAACTTCATCTGTTCAAGCCAACGGAAATGGGCTTGGGTCCAGTTGCTCTTGCCTGGGTAGCTCTTGCCATACCGCAGCAGGAAAGCAGACAGGCGCTGCTTGGCCTTCAGTTGCAGGCTCTTCATATCCTCGCGTGCCCGCGTCAGATCGCGCAATCCTTCCTGTGCATCGTCGGGAACCCACACCGCCGTCAATTCGCCCGCACGATGCAGGCGCGCCAGCATGAGGCTGTCGCGCCGGTCAGTCTTGACCCGGTCGCCTGCCTTGCGAGGGATCAGCGAGGGCGCAACAACCTGGCAGTCCCAGCCAAGCTCGGTGAGCTGGCGATGGAGGCCGTAGCCGCAAGGACCGGCCTCGTAGCAGAACGAAAGCTGGGCGTTGCCTTTGCGCAGCTGCCGAACCAGCTTCGTGAGCGCATCCGCCGTGTTCTCAATTTCCCCCATGTAGCGCACCTCCCCGCCATTCGCCTCGGCCACCGATACCGCAATTGTCGCCTTGTGCACATCCATGCCCACGTATTTGCTAAACTGTTTCATGACCTGCCCTCCTCAATTGCGGCTCTGAGCCTTGGGTTCTCCGGAACTCAAGCTTAACCCGCGTCGCTTGAGGTCCGGCAGGTCAAATACATTATGTCTAGCGCATCGCCAGCGGCTGGCGCCGCGCGGGCGGCGGAAACGCCGCATCCAGCTGGGCCAGATCGGCCTCGGTGAGCACCAGGTCGAGCGCGGCGCGGTTGTCGCGCACGTGTTCCAGCGTGGCCGCCTTGGGAATGGCGATCACACCTTCATGACGCAGCACCCAGGCCAGCGCCACCCTGGCCGCGCTGCAGCCATGCCGCTCGGCCACGGCCACCAGCGCCGGCGTGCGCAGCAGGCGCTGGCGTTCCGGCCCGGCCGACTCCAGCGGCGAATACGCCATCACGGGAATGCCACGCTGCTGGCACCACGGCAGCAGATCGAATTCGATGCCGCGTTTGACCGGATTGAGCAGCACTTGGTTGGCGGCAATGTCCGCCCCACCCGGCAAGGCCGCGGCTTCCTGCATGTCGTCCAGGTCGAAATTACTCACGCCGAAGGCGCCGATCTTGCCCTGCTCGCGCAGGCGCATGAACGCTTCCAGGGTTTCGGCCAGCGGCACGGTACCGCGCCAGTGCAGCAGGTACAGGTCGATGCAGTCGATCCCGAGCCGCTTGAGGCTGCGCTCGCAAGCCGCCTGCACGCCCTTGCGGTCGGCATTGTGCGGATAGACCTTGCTGACGATGAAGACCTCGTCGCGCCGCC
>CAMLHI010000180.1 GCA_946479705.1 uncultured Oxalobacteraceae bacterium | reverse complement strand
GCCTGGCCGACGATGGCCGGCTGGTGCTGATCGCGCTGCTGGGCGGGGCCAAGGGCACGGTCGACTTTGGCCAGGTGCTGCGCCGCAGACTCACCATCACCGGCTCGACGCTGCGTCCGCGCCCGGTGGAATTCAAGGCCGGGATCGCCGCGGCGCTGAGCGAGACGGTGTGGCCGCTGATCGAGGCGGGCAAGATCCGCCCGGTGATTTTCCGCAGTTTCCCTCTGGCGCAGGCCGCCGAGGCCCATGCCTTGATGGAAACTTCCAGCCACGTGGGCAAGATCGTCCTGCAGCTCATTTGATCGGTCGTCGCGCGCCGATCTTTTTCAGCTGAGCCTGATATTGCTCAACTGGTAATATTGACACGGCTGAAATAATCGCTCCACATTGAGAAATGCCAACAAATGTGGAGGATTCATGCAAGCTTTTATTGTGCAAGGCGACAAGACCAGCCATGGCGGAACGGTCCTTACCGGTTCGCCATTTTCCGACTGTGAAGGCAAGCCCATCGCCAGAGTCGGCGACATGTGCTCCTGCCCGATGTGTCACGGCATGTTTCCCATCGTCCAGGGCGACAACTCGACCATCATGGATGGCGCGGCGGTCGCATATCACGGCTGCAAGCTGGCATGCGGCGCGACCATTGTTTCAAGCCAGGTGCGAACCCTGACCGAGCCATACGCGGGCGCGGCGCCTGGCGCGACGAATGCTGTGCCGGAAGGGTTTGGCGATGTCGGCGCTGGCATGGCGGCGGCCTATGAGGAGGTGGCCCTTGGCGCGGGCAGCGGCAGGTTCCAGGGGCGGTTTCAGCTGGTCAGCCTGAAGGACGCCCGCCCGATCAGAGGCAAGCAGGTGCGCGTACGCGCCGCTGACGGACAGTATCTGGCCATGACCACGGACGCCGACGGCTATACCGAATGGGTCGAGCGTGAAGCCGCCGAGGCGCTCGCCTTCGACTTTGCCGAGCATGCCAATTGAGCGAGCTTCCGCCTTTCGCGACAGGGAAAATGTCGCGTACCGGTACGACGACAGTCGTGCGCATCAACGAGCCCGAAATCGAACCTGGCGACAAGAAAGTTCTGTGTGCCGCGATGTGCAAGTGCGACAAGGCACCGAATGTCGGCAAGGATGGCAAGCAACTGAAACAGCTATGCGTGTCGGAGAACCTGAAGGCTCTGGACAAGGTGCTTTCGCACCGAAGCCCGTACAAACAGGAGATCAATTACGATATGACGAAGAATCCACCGGCGCCTATCATGGACAGCGGTATCGCCACCAAGGGACACGACTATCTGCCGGCCTGGATCAAGAAATATTGGGGCACTGAACCGGAGCATTCGGCGGTCTACAAGGCAGGCAGAGGATTGATCCGCCGCCCAGACGTGGTGATCGTGAAGGATGCAATGAAGCCGCCCACGCAGGACAACATCAAGCAGATTGTCGAGATGAAGTTTCCGCCGGATTCAATTAGCAATCCGCAGGCCACGGCGTATCTGGAAATTAGCGGCCCAGGAAAACTAACAAAATTGGAACCTGGCCAATGCGATTGCGACGCGGCCGAGCCGCGCGATCCGCGCATGCCGATCGAGGAGATGGGTTTCGCAGCGGGCGTTGCGGCTTGGCTTGCCTACATTTTGACGCGGGGGAAAACGCCGCGTCCGCCAATGGGGCCGCTTCCCCCTCTCATGCCAACGTTTTAAGGAAAGTCGATCAATGGCAAAACCAAATATGGCCGAATTCATGGCCAAGTGGGGTCAGACCCACGAGCACGGCGTTATGCCAGGGGCGATGCTGATGCGATACGGACCGGAGGACTATATCGGAGCCACGATATGCGTTCGGGGCTCCCTGTATTTCAAGGGAGCGCATACGCCCGAAGTCAGGGAGGCAATATGCAAATGCTTCGACGCGTACCACGCGATCGCCAAAGACCAGTTGACTTGGCTATGGCGGGTCGAGCCGCCGGCCGGTCCTGACAAATTTGCATTTTCCAAGGCCCCGACAATGCGTGCCATGCTCGCAAAGATGGATGAAGATGATCACGTTGGATTCGTCTACCTCGGCGGCGAGAAGCCGCACGATGCAAGTCCCTGGCTTTTTTATCCGTCTGGGCTGCGGGCCTGGGAGGCGAAACTTGGGTGGAAAGGGCTCGACTCGCTGCAATTTTCAATCCCGAGGGAGTTGGTTGCGCAGCATCCCGCCTTGTTCCAGACATTGTTCGTCGACTTTGCACGGCTCCTCAAAGCCGAACACGGCCACGGCGGTTTCGCCTTGAACCTCTCGCCACCACGGATCCATGCAAATGAACCCACCGAGGCGGTGATGGTATCGAAGATGGCTGGGCTCGATGCGGGCAACGCTGCACTCATCCAGGCGTGGCACAAGCAGGGCATCGAAGACCACCTTGTCAACGTAAGCTGGCTTACCGCCATCAATTACACCATGCTGGAAAAGGTGGGCGGATTGACGACCTTGCACTCCGAACTGCCCATCGGCTGGTTCGCAAAGTATGACTACGGAAGCGGTGTAGTTATCCAATCCGGCCCTGAACCGGAAATTGCAGCAGTCGAGCTAGACCCGAAACCCGCTATCTACGTGCTGCCCGCAATGGCGTTGAAGAGCGTTCGTATGACCGAGGGGCAAGGCCTGCACTACGGTTCCTCAGATGGCGAGCCACGGCTTTCCGGCTTGGCTGCCACCGAGTGGTTTCAGCGCTTCGACATTGCTGAGTGCGATCTGCTGAGCTACAAGGCCAAGCTGCTGAACGAACCGAAGCTGACCAAAGGGACAACGCTGCCGGGTGCCCTTTAGACTGACCAACATCGGGCAGCGGAGGATCAAAATTAAGACCAACTTCATGGCCAGGCGGCGCCAGACCCACGACCACGGCACGATGCTAATGCGATCCGGGCCTGAGGACGATGTCGGGGCCACGATTTGTTCGACCCTGCGTCCGCGCCCCGTGCAATTCAAGGCCGCGATCGCCGCAACCCTGCGCGAAACGGTCAGGCCGCTGAGGTCTGACATCGTGCAGTTGATGCCGGGGCACGCCAAGCTGGACCATGTTGCCCCGTACCGTCCGGTTGACAAGAAAGGGCGGCGGCGGGCACTTGCAGACGTACTGGAAATCGATTCTGTTGATACATTGTCTATACACTGTGCTTGCCAATTGCGCTCGGAAGAATCTACAATGTATCTACATCAGGAGGGCTTGGAATTATCGGTTCAGAAATGGGGCAATAGCGCGGCAGTGCGTTTGCCTACCGAGTTGCTTGGCATACTCCAGGTGACTTTGGGCGATAAGCTCAGTGTCAGTGTGCAGCCTGAAGGAGTGCTGCTGAAGGCCGCGCGCCCATCGTATTCCCTGGCTGAGCTGGTCGCGCAATGTGACCGTTCTGCGCCGGAACCGGCTGATTTGGCAGCCTGGTCCCATATCAAGCCGGTCGGACGTGAAGCGTGGTGAGCCGTAGTAAATTTGGACGCGGCGACCTTGTGATGCTCAACCTCGATCCGACTGAAGGGCACGAGCAAAAGGGCACGCGGCCCGCCCTCGTGCTGTCCACAAGCGTGTTCAACGCGCTGGGTATGGTACTGGTTGCGCCAATAACGCAGGGCGGTGACTTCGCCCGGCATGCGGGCTTTGCGGCGTCCCTGAGCGGCGCCGGAACCAAGACGCAAGGTGTAGCTTTGGTCAATCAGATTCGCATGCTGGACTTGGAAGCAAGAAAGGCAAAGCGAGTCGAGACCGTACCGGAGTATGTGGTGGAAGATGCGCTGGCCCGTTTGCGCGCAATTACCGAGTAAGGATAGTTCCTGCGTTAGGAAACCGTCGCGCAAGCCTTCCCCTCTGGCTATCGTTGGAGTCCTTTCCAGCCCGCCAAATCCGGTATCCCATCCTTCCCACACCCCTGGCCCATGCTCAGCTGGCCGGCAGTGTCCCGTTGCCACAAGCCCTGCACCAAGTTTGACCACCCTCGGCGCACAAGGGTACAATGGCGGGTTGATACGGACAGGATAGCTATGCGGCGCAAACTTGTAGTGGGCAACTGGAAGATGAACGGCAGCCGGGCGGCCAACGCGACCCTGCTGGCGGGCATTACCTCGGGCCTGGACGGTAGCCGCGCCGATTGCGCAGTCTGCGTACCGGCTCCCTACCTGTTCCAATGCCAGGATGCACTGGCCGGTTCCAGCGTCGCCTGGGGCGCGCAGGATGTCTCGCAGCAGCCATGCGGCGCCTACACCGGCGAAGTGTGCGCCGCGATGCTGGCCGATTTCGGCTGCAGCTACGTGATCGTGGGGCATTCCGAGCGCCGCGCCTATCACGCCGAAAGCGACGAGCTGGTCGCCAAAAAGGCCCTGGCCGCGCTGGACGCGGGCATGACCCCGATCGTCTGCGTGGGCGAAACCCTGGCCGAACGCGAAGCCGGCCAGACTGGCGCCGTGGTAGCACGCCAGCTGGGCGCGCTGCTGGCCATGCTGGCGCCCGAGCGCCTGGCCGGTATCGTGGTGGCTTACGAGCCGGTGTGGGCAGTCGGCACCGGCAAGACCGCCACTCCGGACATGGCCCAGGGAGTGCACGCGCAGCTGCGGGCTCAGCTGATGGCCGCGAATCCGCAGGCGGCGCCGGATGTGCGCATCCTGTACGGCGGCAGCATGAAGCCCGACAATGCCGCGCAACTGCTGGCCCAGCCCGATATCGACGGCGGCCTGATCGGCGGCGCGGCCCTCAAGGCGGCTGACTTCATCGCCATCGCGCACGCTTCGCCGCAGTAACTGATTCAGCAGTCGAATACCCGAATTTTCAATGCAGTCAAACATGGAATGGAATAAGCAATGAACACGTTGTTCAATCTGGTTGTTGTGGTACAGGTGATCTCGGCACTGGCCATCATTGGCCTGGTGCTGCTGCAGCACGGCAAGGGCGCCGACATGGGCGCGGCCTTCGGTTCGGGCGCCTCGGGCAGCCTGTTTGGCGCCACCGGTTCCTCGAACTTCATGTCGAAGTCGACCGGCCTGGCGGCGGCGATTTTCTTCGCCTCCACCTTGGCTCTGGCCTACTTCGGTACCAGCGGCCGTCCGGCTTCCAGCGGCGGGGTGATGGATAATGTTCCGGCACCGGTCAAGACCGCACCGGCCGCTCCGGCCACCGGCGCCAACGCCATCCCTGGCACCCCGGCAGCCCCAGCGGCCGCACCGGCTGCCCCTGCCCCTGCCCCTGCCGCAGCGGCGCCAGCGCCAGCGACCCCGGCCGGCCAGATCCCGAAGTAAGCCTGCCCTCGAAGCAGACGCGGCTGGGTTCCGTATTGACCTAGCGCAGAAATATCGAAAGTTTTTAAGTTTTATCCTTGTTTGTC
>CAMLHI010000179.1 GCA_946479705.1 uncultured Oxalobacteraceae bacterium | reverse complement strand
TAACGAGGGAGAGGTCGCAGTCTTTGTCGTAAAAAACGTTCATGATATTTCCTATGCTTTCTTGTCTAATCTTGTCGAATGGGGGTGTGCCGGGAGCACGTATTACACTTTGAGGATGCGTTCGCCGCGGCCGATGCCGGAACCGCCGGTACGGACCGTTTCGAGGATCGAGGCGCGGTCGATGGAATCGATGAACGCGTCGAGCTTGCCTTTGTTGCCGGTCAGTTCGATCGTGTAGGTCTTTTCCGTAACGTCGATGATGCGGCCGCGGAAGATATCAGCGGTACGCTTCATCTCTTCGCGCTCCTTGCCGACGGCGCGCACTTTGATGAGCATGAGTTCACGCTCGATGTGGGCGCCTTCGGTCAGGTCCACCACTTTCACCACCTCGATCAGGCGGTTCAGGTGCTTGGTGATTTGCTCGATGATGTCATCCGAGCCGCTGGTGACGATGGTCATGCGCGACAGGGTGGCATCTTCGGTCGGGGCGACGGTCAGGGTCTCGATGTTGTAGCCGCGGGCCGAGAACAGCCCGACCACGCGCGAGAGTGCACCGGCTTCGTTTTCGAGCAGGACGGAAATGATATGTCTCATTTACAGGTCCTCCGAACCGAGCAGCATTTCGGACAGGCCCTTGCCTGCCTTGACCATCGGCCATACGTTCTCGGCCTGGTCGGTAATAAAGTTCATGAACACTAAGCGGTCTTTCATGCCGAATGCTTCGCGCAGCGCGCCGTCGACGTCGCCCGGGTTTTCGATCTTCATGCCCACGTGGCCGAAAGATTCGGCCAGCTTGGAAAAGTCCGGCAGCGAATCCATGTAGGACTCGGAATAGCGCGAACCATAGTCGATCTGTTGCCACTGGCGAACCATGCCGAGGAAACGGTTGTTCAGCAAGATGATTTTCGGCGTCAGGTGGTATTGCTTGCAGGTGGCGAGTTCCTGGATGCACATCTGGATCGAGCCTTCGCCGGTGATGCAGGCGACGGTCGCGTCCGGATTGGCCATCTGCACGCCCATGGCGTACGGCAGGCCCACGCCCATGGTGCCCAGGCCACCGGAATTGATCCAGCGGCGTGGCTTGTCGAACGGATAGTACTGGGCCGCCCACATCTGGTGCTGGCCGACGTCGGAGGTGATGAAGGCATCGCCCTTGGTCACTTCCCAGACTTTTTCCACCACCGATTGCGGCTTGATGACCAGGTCGGACGAGGCGTATTTCAGGCAGTCGCGGCCGCGCCATTCGTTGATCTGTTTCCACCAGTCTTTCAGCGGAGCGGCGTTCGGCTTGGCATCGGCCGCTTCGAGCTGGGACAGCATTTCGACCAGCACGTCCTTGACGTTGCCGACGATGGGAATGTCGACCTTGACGCGCTTGGAAATCGACGATGGGTCGATATCGACGTGGATGATCTTGCGGGCGTTCTGGGCGAAGTGCTTGGGGTTGCCGATCACGCGGTCGTCGAAGCGCGCGCCGATGGCGATGAGCACGTCGCAGTGCTGCATGGCCATGTTGGCTTCGTAGGTGCCGTGCATGCCGGGCATGCCGACATAGTTCTCGCTGGAAGCGCGCGAACCGCCCAGGCCCATCAGGGTGTTGGTGGTGGGGAAGCCGAGCTTTTCCACCAGCTTGTTCAGTTCTGGCGATGCATTGGCCAGGATCACGCCGCCGCCGGTATAGATCATCGGACGCTCTGCTTGCAGCAGCAGCTGCACGGCCTTGCGGATCTGGCCGGAGTGACCCTTGTCGACCGGCTTGTACGAGCGCATTTCCACTTCACGCGGATACTCGAACACGCACTTGTGCATCGTGATGTCTTTGGGGATATCGACCAGCACCGGGCCGGGACGGCCGGTCTTGGCGATATAGAAAGCTTTCTTGATCGTCGCGGCCAGGTCTTTCACATCCTTCACGAGGAAGTTGTGCTTGACGACCGGGCGGGTGATGCCGACGGTATCGCATTCCTGGAACGCGTCCTGGCCGATCGCGTGGCTGGGCACCTGGCCGGAAATGACGACCATCGGGACCGAGTCCATATAGGCGGTCGACAGGCCGGTCACCGCATTGGTGACGCCGGGGCCGGACGTGACGAGGGCAACGCCAACGGTCTGCGAGCTGCGCGAATAGGCGTCAGCGGCGTGGACGGCGGCTTGCTCGTGGCGAACGAGGATATGCTGGAATTTGTCTTGCTTGAAGATGGCGTCGTAGATATAGAGGACCGCGCCGCCTGGGTAACCGAACACGTGCTTGACGCCTTCTTCGGCCAGACAACGGACGACTATCTCAGCGCCCGTGATGGGAGCTGCTGATTCGTTACTCATGATACTTTCCTTTCAAGACCCATTGGGAGGTGATCGGATGCTCTCTCCTTGCGAAATCCGCGTAGCGCGACAGGGCCTCAGGCGTTCCTTTTATCTGCGGTCACGGCGATCTTTCACGTCCCCGTAGTGACGTTACGAACCGGCGCTGGGCGCAACTCGTTCAGCTTGAGTGTCTGTGGCGGTGGATGCGAATCTCTCGCGCTTGTGGCACGGGTTAGAGCAAACTGCCTACTAGATGAAAGCGCGTCGTGTCAGGGGGAGCCTTGTGTGGCGGTCGCGACACGACCATACTGCTTCGGGATGGCGAAGCGTACTATACATTACTGCGTTGCACCATTTAGGTCAAGGAATAAAACCATTATTTGCTTTTTTCGTAGGCAAACTGGATAGCTTTGACGTAAATATCTCCACCGCCAGGCTCGCCACTGCGTAAACTTATGCAAAAGTGCGCATTGTTTGCTAGCATGCGTCAGTTTTTTCAAAATGCCACCAGGCCATGAACCTGCCGGCGCACTCACCTCCCCCACGCATGGCCACAGATAAAGAATTATCCGACTTCCTTGCCAGTGTAGAGCGGCGCGCTTTCAAGCAGGCCGTCTATGCGGTGCGCAAGGACGAGGCGGCCCTGGACATCGTTCAGGACGCCATGATCAAGCTGGCCGACAAGTATGGCGACAAGCCGGCGGCCGAGCTGCCGATGCTGTTCCAGCGCATTTTGCAAAACACCATCCTCGACTATTTCAGGCGCGAAAAGGTGCGCAACACCTGGGTGAGCCTGTTTTCGGGCATGGGGCGGCGGGACGGCGACGATGACGACTTTGATATACTCGAATCGTACGAGTCCGAGGAAGGCTCGGCCGCGGCCGAATCGACGGCCGACCAGCTCGAACGCGCGCAAACCCTGCGCCTGATCGACGCCGAGGTACAAAAGCTGCCTTCGCGTCAACGGGAAGCCTTCCTCATGCGTTACTGGCAGGACATGGACGTGGCTGAAACAGCGCAAGCGATGGGATGCTCCGAAGGTAGTGTCAAGACCCACTGTTCCCGTGCAACCCACGCGCTTGCCGACGCACTGAAAGCCAAGGGAATCAAATTATGAACGCCGACGATCTGAATTTTGCGTACAAGGTACGCCATGCCCTGAACGAGCATCTCGACAATCTGCCCGACGCCACCGTGGATCGGCTGGCGGCCGCGCGCAAGCAGGCGCTGGCGCGCAAGAAGCCGGACGCGCCCACGCGCATGGCCGGGCGCATGCTGGCCGGTCCGGCCGACCAGCTGCTCTCCTTCGCCTGGCTGGGCCGCCTGTCGGTGGTGCTGCCGCTGCTGGCCCTGGTGGGCGGGCTGGCCGGTATTTACCAGTACGAGGAACAGCAGCGCATTGCCGAGATCGCCGAACTGGATGCGGCGGTGCTGTCCGACGAGCTGCCGCTGAACGCCTATCTGGACCAGGGCTTCAACGCCTACCTCAACGAACGCGGGCAGAACTAGCATGGCGCTGCGACCGCTGACGGCTGGCCTCGTGCTGGGGAGCGTCCTGCTCGCCGGCGCCGGTGCGGTCCACTCCAATCCGGCCGCGCCGGCCGCCCCTGGCACCGCCGCGCCCGCCACGGTCAAGCCCTTGTGGCAGGAACTCACGCCGGCCCAGAAGGCCGCGCTGCTCCCGCTGCAGGCCGAGTGGGACAGGATGGACGGCGTGCGCAAGCAGAAGTGGCTGGACATCGGCAACCGCTTCGCCGGCATGAAGCCGGACGAGCAGCAGCGCGTGCACGAGCGCATGCGCGAGTGGGTCAAGCTCACACCCGAGCAGCGCCGCCAGGCGCGCGAAAACTACACGCTGACCAAGAAGATCGACAAGTCGGCCAAGTCCGCCAAGTGGGACGAATACCAGCAACTGCCCGACGAAGAAAAGAAAAAACTGGCTGCCGCCGCGGCCGCGGCCAAGAAGCCGCAGGTGACGAACCTGCCGCCGAAAGCCCAGCCCGACATGCGTACCGTCAAGCCCGGCAAGAGCGGCGCGGCGGTCTGCCCGCCCGGCACCATCGCCAACACCGCCGCGGCCCTGCCCGCCTGCGTTCCCCCGCCCGCCAATGTCAAATAGCACTGCCGCAGTCCGCACGCCCAGCCTCAAACGCCGCCTGATCAGCATTGTCTACGAAGCCTTCCTGCTCACCGCCGTGGAGATGTTCGCCACCGGCGTGTTTCTGCTGGCCACGCATAACCGCAAGGGTCCGCTGTTCGAGCATGGCCTGAAAGCCTTCCTGTTCCTGGTCACGGCCGCCTACTTCATCCATTTCTGGACCGACAGCGGCCACACCCTGGCCATGAAGACCTGGCGCATCAAGCTGGTCAAGGTCGGCTTCCCGAAAGTGCCTTACCCCGTGGCGGCGCTGCGCTACCTGCTGGCCTGGGGCTGGTTCCTGCCGGCGCTGGCGGTCTGCTGGGCCTTCCACATCACCAGCAAGGGCGGGGTCGGCGCCGCGCTGGCCATCGGCGTGATCGCCTGGGGCCTGACCGCCTTCCTCGACAAGGACCGCCAGTTCCTGCACGACAAACTGGCCGGTACCCGCCTGATCGAACTGCCCAAACGCGTCAAGCCGGCCAAAACGGCCGCCGCCTGAAAGGAACGCTCGTGAGCCTTGAATCGGTACGGGCGTTTTTCGCCGCCCGCAATCTGGACATCCCCATCATCGAACTGGACGTAAGCACCGCCACGGTGGCGCTGGCGGCCGAAGCGCATGGCGTCGAGCCGGGCCGCATCGCCAAGACGCTGGCGTACCGCGTGGCCGACGGACGCGCGATCCTGCTGGTGGCGCGCGGCGATGCGCGGGTCGACAACAAGAAATTCAAGGACGCCTTCGGCAAGGGCAAGATGCTCGGTGCCGACGATGTGGTGGCGCTGACCGGCCACCCGGTGGGCGGGGTGTGCCCGTTCGGGCTGGCGTCGGCGATGCCGGTCTACCTGGACGAATCCCTGCGCGCCTTCGACGACGTCCTGCCGGCCGCCGGCGCCGTGCACACGGCCGTGCGCATCAGCCCTGCCCTGCTGGCCGAGATCACCGGCGG
>CAMLHI010000178.1 GCA_946479705.1 uncultured Oxalobacteraceae bacterium | reverse complement strand
CCCTCGACGACGCCAAGGGCCAGCAGGCCGCGCTCTACCAGGCCCAGGTCACCGATGCCGCGCGCCGCTACATCGCGGCCAACTACAGTACGCTGGCGGCCGCCACGACCGGCGGCACCACCGCCACCATCACCCTGGCCCAGCTCAAGGGCGGCTCCTTCCTGTCCAGCAGCTTCGCCGCCGCCAACGGCTATGGCCACGCGCCCTGCGTGCTGGTGCGCCAGCCGCTCGCCGGCAAGCTCGATGCGCTGGTGGCCGGCTACGGCGGGCGCGCCATTCCCGACCGCGAGGTGGCGGCGGCGGCCATGCTGGCCGGACAGGGCGGCGGCTTCATCAGCGCGGCGGTCCCGGGTACGGCGCGCGGCGCCTCGTGGGAGCGCGACACCACCAGCTACCAGGGCGTGAGCTGCGGCGGCGCCGGCGCCGCGGTGCTGACCGGCGCGGCCGCGGCCGACGGCGGCCACCTGGTGTCGAGCCTGTACTACGACGGCCCCGGCCAGCTGTCCGACGGTTTCGTGTACCGCAACGCGGTGCCGGGCCGGCCCGAGCTGAACCAGATGAACGTGCCGCTGCAGATGGGCGCCGTGGCCGTCGAAGACGCCAGCGATGCGCGCTGCGCCGGCACCGGCGACAGCGGCAAGATCGCGGTCGATGCCAGCGGCCGGGTGCTGAGCTGCCAGGCCGGCGTGTGGCGCCGCCAGGGCTCGCGCTACTGGCGCGATCCGGTGGCCGCCTACGCCGACCTGCCGGCCAGCGGCAACGAGACCGGCGACGTGCGCCTGGTCAGCTCCCTGGGCCGCGCCTTCAGCTGGAGCGGCAGCGCCTGGGAAGCGCTGGCGGTCGACCAGGACGGCAACCTGCGCGTGCCCGATACGCTCAGCGCCAACGTGGTCCAGCTCAAGCAGGTCGTGCTGCAGAACAGCGCCTGTACCGACAACGGCGCCATGGCGCGCGACAGCGCCGGCCAGACCCTGTCGTGCCAGAACGGTTCCTGGCGCAGCCCGCGCAGCACGCGCCTGAACACGGTGGTGCTGCAGAAAGGCTGGGATCTAACGGCCGCCGACGGACCACGTAATGTCGTGGTCACGCTGGCGTCGCTGTCCGGTCCCCGTCCGCTGTACCTGAGCGGCTACTACACCTGCCATGCGACCGGTTCGGCGCCGGTGTCGGCCTCGGTCGACATGCTCGACGCCAGCGGCGCCACGGTGGCGTACGCGGGCGGCTGCCTGTCGCAGCTCGACAGCGCCGGCATCGGCGTACAGAACTTGGGAGACATGGGCTTGCAAAAGATTCCGGACAATATCACGCACATCCAGCTGAGCATGGCGCCGGGTGCGGCGGCGGAGGACCGTGTCCACGGCACCCTGATCATTTACAGCGAATAGCCATACACAATGATGAAAACAAGCGCAATTACCGTGGCTGCCATGGCGGCCCTGCTGGCCTGCGGCAGCGCCAGCGCCTGCTGGGAAGAAGCGGCCGCCCGCTACGGGGTCAATCCCTACGTGCTGTACGCGATCGCCAAGACCGAGTCCAAGCTCAACCCGGCGGCCATGAACCGCAACAACAAGAACGGTTCCTACGACATCGGCCTGATGCAGATCAACAGCGGCTGGCTGCCGACCCTGCGCAAGCTCGGCATCGACGAAGCGCAGCTGATGGATGCCTGCACCAATATCCACGTGGGCGCCTGGGTTCTGGCGCAGAATATGCGCCGCATGGGCAATTCCTGGGAAGCGGTGGGCGCCTACAACGCCCGCAACCCGGAACTGCGCATCAAATACGCGCAAAAGGTGTACCGCAATCTCCCGCCGCAGGGAATGGAACAGAACTGAGCACATGCACCACCCATGTGTCCTCAATGCCCGCACCCCGAAGGTGGAATCCATGAATCAAGCGCGTATCGACCCGGCACAGCTGGGGGCCATTCCCAGCCAGGACATGGCGGGCTGCTGGACCCTGCTCGGCCCGGACCAGCTGCAAATGACCATCGCCGGCGCCGACGGGGACTTGATCGTGGCCAGCGTGCGCATCGCCTCCCTGCTGCCCGAAGCCCAGGCCTACCAGCTGGCGGCGGCGCTCATGCTCAACCGCGACGTGGCCGGCCTCAAGGGCGGCGCGGTGGCCTACAGCGTGCACGACGACAGCTTCCTGTACTGCATGCCGATCGATGCACGCCGGCTCACCCTGGCCAGCTTCGGCCGCCTGACCGAGGAAGGCTTCGCCACCGCACGCCAGCTGCGCCAGCTGATACTGCTGGCCCAGGCCGACGTGGGGCCGCCGGCCAGCGCGCGCCGCGCCGCCGCGACCGCCGATCTGCTGGGCATGAGGAGCACGCCATGAAGCCGGCCGCGCACCGGGTGCGCCCGGCCACCGGCGTGCTGGCGCCGCCCGCCGCCGCGCCAGCCGCCCCGGCGGTGCCGTTCGCCCATTTCAGGTCCGACCTGAAGAAGGCCGCCGAGAAGTTCCTCGGGCCACGCGCGCGCCAGACCTGACGCGGCCCATCCGGGCACCGCCACCTTGGGAGGCTGATCGACACCGAGAGCGCCAACGCTCAGCGCAACCTGGCGGCGGTGAACTTCCT
Source organism: uncultured Oxalobacteraceae bacterium (assembly GCA_946479705.1). Next base: position 2,805 of record CAMLHI010000178.1, on the reverse strand, counting down.
GGTCCAATCGCAACAGCTGGACGGCATCAACGTCAGGGCACCTCGAAAATCGCGGCGCGCAGCAGGTTTTTCGAGGTGCCCGTCAGCAAGATGCGCATTTTGTGTGTCCCCAGCGTGGAGGCGCACTCTTGCCCTATGTGCCGTGCATGACCGCGCACGGCACTCGAAAAATTTCTTCGCAACTTTTGCAAATCGCGTAAGGTTATGGTTTCATTAATCTTGGCGCGAGTGAGGCATGAGCGGAGTGTTGATCGAGCAGGTGCTGGCTGCTGTGGTGCAGTTTTCGAGCACGACGCGGCTGTATGAACTGACTGTGAGCGATAGCAAGCTGGACCTCGGCTCTTGCGGGCTGCTGGTCGAGGCGTTCGCGGCCGATGACGTGGTGCATAGCGTGGGCGTGGGCGTGCGCGACGTGATCGCTGTCTCCACCAGTGCGTACGTGGACATGGAGGCGCTGCTCGGCCAGCCGGCCGTCTTGCAAATCAGCCTGGCAGGGGCACGCGCGAAAGTTTCGCCGGCGCGTCACCGTCACCCCACGCCAGGGCGGCGTACCGGAAATCGTGCTTGAAATGGACCAATTAGATCGATTACTCGATGTATCACATCCAGACGCAATGTTATCGCTCATTATTGATTTCGATGCCTGATATATTGCCAGAAGGTGCTTCGCGATCAGCTGTGTTTGAAATGGTAAGCGGAGCAGATAAATTAGCCAGAGAATTCGGGGTGAGGAACGAGTCCGACATTTTCTCGCTGGCTGTCGCGGCATGTTTGACAAACGGCAAAAGCAATTTGAACGACTCACTGACCCATCTATTAACCAAAAACAAATGGGAACCCAGCCGTTTGGGCGACTTTCTAGTCGAGAAAAACGTTGTTTAGTCCAGTGCAATCGCGGAGTATCGAGACATTGAGCGTTTTATGAAAGAACAGGATTTCGGAGGAGGATGTGTGAAGACGGTTGAACATCTAATCCTTGGTTTGGCGGTTTGCATAACAGCTGCGTTATCCGGCTGTGATGGTGGAAAGACCTCGGCAAGCATTACCGGATACGATCATATGAAGGACATTTCAATTGCTTCCTTCAGCGTAAATGAAGGAATGGGTCCGAACGTTAGCGCGGAAGGCGGCGGGAAAGAAACATGCTGCGTGCTCATTCCTCGTGAATGGCGGCCCGGGATTAAACTGAAGGTAACTTGGGAGTATGACAAATTGCCAGGCGACCCAACACCTCTGCCTCCTGCGCAAAAAGCTGAAGTTGATTTGCCGAAGTATAAGATGCCGGGGCAGTTGCAGGTGCATTTCTATAACAACCACAAAATAATCGTCGTTGTTTCTGATTGTTCGCCGGCTCACCCCTTCTATCCACTGTCGCCCAACGATCTTGCACCATGGGTATCTTCCAGTTCAAAGGACGAGATGCGCGAGGCGGCTCAACACGGTGGAGGCGCAATTGACTGCTAATATGCAATTTGCACATAATCCCGAGTTGGGTCTGAGTCGGTCTACGCTGCGGCCTTTGAGTGTGCGTGAAACGATGCAGCGGGCTCGCGCGATCTCGTGTCCCTCAGAAGGATACGGCGACCGCCTTTTACTGAACAAATTGCCAGTAATCGAAATTGAACAACATGTGGCGCTCTTCGCCTTTGAAAACGAAATAAACGTCGTGCACACCTTTGACCTTTTCCACATTGGTCGAAAATTCCTTGTAGTTTTCCCATTCGCCGGTGTAGGAAATGTGCAAAGTCCCGATCAATTTTCCATCCAGGCCATCGGTGCGAATTTCAATCATCCCTCCGTGATAACGGCTCGATGCAGATGCCTTGAACGAGGATGGACCGGCTTTTCCAAAATCCACATCGCGTACCTTTATATAGTCGTTATCATGGATGGAAGTAATGATGACGCCTTTTTCGTTATCTTCAACCGATTTGACGCCTTTTGAAAAAGCGATCGTTTCAGCTTGGGTCTTCTTGTAGGGATTCAAGGTCCCCACGCCCTTGACAATACCGGCATCGCTCATCTTCAATTTTGGAATCGTGCCGTCCGCATTGTATTTGAACTCCTCGACGGCAACCGACCTGTCGAAACTATGGCCGCCTGGCAATGCATCATTATGATAGAAAAAGTACGATTTGTTCTTGTAGTCGATGATGCCTGGATGATTGGTCGTGCTGCCTTTTTCCCTAGGCATGAGGACGCCCTGTTGCTTCCAGGGACCGGTAATTTTCTTGGCAGTAGAGTAACTGATGTTTTCCGGGAATTCCGCAGCATAAATCAGATAATACAGATTTTTTCTCTTATATACCCACGGCGCCTCGGTATATTGTCCGGCAAACGCTGTTTTATCCTTGATGTCCAGGGCGTGAATTTCTCCATCGAGAGAAATCATGTCCTTCTTCAATTTTACCCAATAACAAGCGTTATTTCCCCAGAAAAGATAGGCCTGCCCGTCATCATCGATAAAAACAGTGGGGTCGAGATCATCCCACCCATGCGGCGCATACGTGGTCATGTCATTCGTTATCAGTGCCTTGCCCAAGGCGTCCTCGAACGGGCCATACGGAGACTCCCCGACCGCTACACCCACGGAAACACCGCCTGGCGCGGTTTTATTATTGGTGGAAAAATACCAGTAAAATTTTCCATTTCTTTCAATGAGCTGTGCCGCGCTGGCATCGCTGACGGACCAGGAAATCGCGCTGGTTTTCAAGGGCGCGCCATGATCGGTCCAGTTGACCATGTCGGTCGTGGTAAAGAGCCGGTACTCGCGCATCAAATACCCTTTTGAGGAAGCATCGTCCT
>CAMLHI010000177.1 GCA_946479705.1 uncultured Oxalobacteraceae bacterium | reverse complement strand
CGGTCCACCACACGCGCGGCAGGTAGACCTGCGCGAGGTAGCAGTAGTCGGCCGCGTACACATTGCAGTAGGTCGCGCCGTCATGGGGCAGGTAGCGCGCACTGGCTTCCACGTCCATCCAGTCGGCCAGGCGGGTGAGGGCGGCGCTGCGTTCGACGGCCGGGGCGGCCGGGTCGCGCAGGGGCAGCTTGCTTTCCCCGAGCGGGTAGGCGTGGCTGCCGTCATGGTCGCGCCGCGCCGAACGGTTGTCGCGCGCCAGGTGGGCTTCGGGCAGCTGGGGCAGCGGCAGCGCCGGCAGCAGCGGGCCGGAGCGCTTCTCCAGCTCGTCGGCATCGACATAGCCGGTGACCTCGCCCTCGTCGAGCGCGAGGCTGGCGAACACCCATCCATAGCCGGCCTGGCCCAGCACCGTGACGGGGGCGTCGTGCGGCAGCACGCCGAATACCGCGGGGGCATCGGCATGCGGCGCGGCGCGCAGGCGCACCGCGGCGTCACGCGCATACAGCAAGCCCTTGGCGCGCTTGCCCAGCACGCGGAACTGGCCGAAATCAGCCTGGCCTTCGCAGGCTTCCCACGCCGTGCCGAGTTCGCACAGCTCGCCCGTGTTGACGTGCTGCCTGAGGTGCCAGCCGGTGTAGCCGGCCGATTCGCGCCAGCCGGTGGATTCGGCCAGCCAGGCGTAGTCGACCGGGTAGGGCGCCGCCAGCAGCAGGCGGCAGGTCAGGCCGGAGCCGTACACGCCGATGGCGTAGCGGTGGCCGTCCTGGTTGAAGACTTCCTGCACAGCCTCGAAGTAGGGCAGCACAAAGTCCTTGATCTGCTTCTTGCCGAAGTCGGCGTCGACGGCGAAATAGATGGCCGAGCCGGGCGGCTGTCCGAGCTGGGCCGCCTGCTCCAGGGCGCTGCGCGCATCGAGGGTGCCGCGCGCGCTGCCGAAGTCGTCTTCTTCGCGGCCATTGTCCTGGTAGACCACCGCCAGGTCGAGCCCGGCGGCGGCGATCAGCAAGGCTTCCGCCCGGCGCACCACCTTTTCCGGCTTCTTCGTGGTGCGCGAGTAGTAACGCACGACGAATTGCCGGCCCTCCCTGGCCAGGCAGGGGGCGGCCGCGCCGCAATGATGGTCGGTCGATAAGCCTGTCAGCATATGCAAGTCCTTTGAATAAATAATGTCGGTCATTTTATGCTGCTTCGTTGATAATCGATCAAGTATTTCCGGTTTTCTTCGCAGCGGCTGGGTCAACTTGGCCAAGTCGGTTCGCCTTACTCGGCTAGTCACAACAACAATGAATCAACACAATGGAAATCGATCCCCTCGACACCCTCGAACAGCCCGGCGAGCGCGCCAGCAGCCGTCTCAACATGCTGGTCGCCATCACGGTGGCGCTGCTGGCGACCTTCATGGGCATCTGCAAGGTCAAGGACGACAATATCGTCCAGGCGATGCAGCAAGCCCAGGCCGACAAGATCGACCACTGGGACTTCTATCAGGCCCGCAATCTGCGCGAGGAAATCGCGCGCGCGACTGTCACCCAGCTGGAGCTGGCCGCCATGACCGCCAGCGGCGCCCAGCAGCAGGCCTACGCCAAGGCCATCGGCGAATACCGCCAGCTGGCCGAGGAACAGCACGCCAAGAAGGACGAGCTCAAGCGTCAGGCCGGGGAGGACCAGCTGGCCTATGACGCCGGTAATTTCCGCGACGACCAGTTCGACCTGTCCGACGCCTTGCTGGCCATTGCCGTGTCGCTGCTGGCGATCACCTCGCTGACCCAGCAGCGCTGGCTGTACGCCCTGGCCATGGTGCCGACCGCCTTCGGTCTGCTGATGGGACTATCCGGCCTGCTGGGCTGGGCGATCCACCCCGGCGGCCTGGTCAAGCTGCTGTCATAAAAATGACTATTTGAAAGGCAGCGACCGGAAGGCCCGTGGTTTATGGTAGCGTGACCATAAATCGCTGAGGCGGGGAGACAGCAACATGGTGGCAAAGTGGATGGGGATCGTCGGCATGGCGGCGATGACGGCAGGCTGCGGCGCGGTTGGCGGCGGGGCCGGTGCGCCGGTGACGATGGTGGACGTGGCGCCGGGCTGGGCCAACAACTCGGTCAATGTGGTGGTGTTTCGCCGCAACGCGCTGGTCACCCATGGCGACACCCAGTTCGTCGCCTTCTACGACAAGGATGCCCATGTGGTGCTGGGCAAGCGCAAGCTGGGCGCGGCGCAGTGGGAACTGCGCACCACCGCGCTGCGCGGCAATGCCACGGACGCCCATAACTCGATCAGCATCATGGTCGATGGCGCCGGCTACCTGCACCTGGCCTGGGATCACCACAACGACCCGCTGCACTACGCCCGCTCGGTGGCGCCCGGATCGCTGGAAATGGGACCGGCCATGCCGATGATCGGCAGCGACGAACGATCGCTGACCTATCCCGAATTCCACCGCCTGGCCAATGGCGACCTGCTGTTCCTGTACCGTAACGGCGCCTCGGGCCAGGGCAACCTGGTCATGAACCGCTACGACACCGCGCGCGGCAGCTGGAGCCGGGTGCACAGCAACTTGATCAGCGGGGAAGGGCAGCGCAGCGCCTACTGGCAAGCTTTTGTCGACCCGCTCGGCACCGTGCACCTGTCGTGGGTGTGGCGCGAGTCGCCCGACGTGGCCAGCAATCACGACATGGCCTACGCGCGCTCGCGCGACGGCGGCGTGAGCTGGGAAGACGTGGACAGCAAACCCTATGTGCTGCCGGTGACGGCCGCCTCGGCGCGCTACGCGGCGCGCATCCCGCGGAACAGCGAGTTGATCAACCAGACCTCGATGGGCGCCGACCGCGCCGGCCATCCCTACATCGCCAGCTACTGGCGCGTGGCCGGTTCGCAGGTGCCGCAATACCATGTGCTGTACCACAGCGGCGGCGCCTGGTCGCAGCTGGACCTGAACTTCCGCACAACGCCGTTCACGCTGGCCGGCGCGGGCACCAAGGCCATTCCGATCGCGCGCCCGCAGATCATCGTCGGCGGCGACAGCAGCGCGCCCACGGCGGTGCTGGTGTTCCGCGATGCCGAGCGCGGCAGCAAGGTCTCGGCCGCGTTTGTCGACGTGGCCAAGGGCAGCTGGCGCCTGGCCGACTGGACCGAGGAGCCGGTCGGCGCGTGGGAGCCTACCTACGACACCGAACTGTGGCGCCGCGACGGCAAGCTGAACCTGTTCGTCCAGAGCGTGCAGCAGATCGACGGCGAAGGCAGTGCCGCCGTGGCGCCGTCGATGGTGCGGGTGCTGCAGTGGCAGCCTTGAACCGTGGCGCCTGGACCACTAGGGATTGAGGGCGATCACCGTCACCGACTGCGGCGCCAGCGACAGCAGCAGCTTGCCGTTGGCGGCCTTGGCCGACACCGCCTTCGGGCTGACGGTGTCGGGCGCGGCGAAGGTGTTGACGCTGTCGATCTTCGGCGCGGCCAGGGTCAGGCCGCTGGCGCTGCCGGCCTTCAGGCCCGTGAGCGCCAGGTCGAACTCGATGGCGCGCTTGGGGTCGATGTTGGTCAGGGCCAGCCACAGCTTGCCTTCCTTGTCTTTCGCGGCGATGACGTCGGCACGCGGCATGCTGATGTCGCCGAAGCTGTAGCTGCCGGCGTCGAAGTGCACCGGCACCAGCGTGGCATCCTGGAACGGCACATACATCTTGAAGACATGGTAGGTGGGCGTGAGCACCATCTTTTCCTTGTCGGTCAGGATCATCGCCTGCAGCACGTTGACCATCTGGGCCACGTTGGCCATGCGCACGCGGTCGGCGTGGCGCGCGAAGATGTTCAGATTGAGCGCGGCGACGATGGCGTCGCGCTGCGAATTCTGCTGGCGCAGCGAACCTTCGGGAGTGCCGTCATCTTGCTTGAGCCAGGCGCCCCATTCGTCCACCACCAGGGCGATCTTCCTGGCCGGGTCATACTTGTCCATGATGGCGCTGTGCGTGGACACCAGCGTCTCCATGCCCAGCGTCTCCTTGATGAAGGGCGCGTATTCGGCCTCGCCGAAGCCGGTTGCCTTGCGCGATGGCGGCCAGCCGTTGACGGTGTAGGAGTGCAGCGACAGCCCCTGGATGTCCCAGCTCCATACCTTGGTCGACCAGGCTTTCATGACTGCCTCGGTGTACTCGGTGGCGCCGGCATCCGGGCCGACCGCGATCTGCACCATGGCCGGCTGGTTCTTGTTGTAGTTACGGCTGGCGCGCGAATACATCTTCATCTCGCCCACGTACTGCTCGGCCGTCATCGAACCGCCGCAGCCCCAGGCTTCGTTGCCCAGTCCCCAGAACGACACCTTCCACGGCGCCGGATGGCCGTTGGCGGCGCGCTCGGCGGCCAGTGCGGTGTCCTTGGCCGTCATGTATTCGAGCCACTCGCCCGCTTCCTGGCGGCTGCCGCTCCCCATGTTGGCCGAAATATAGGCGTCGGCGCCGATCTGCTCGACGAAGTCCATGAACTCGTGGGTGCCGAAGGTGTTCGGTTCGATCACGCCGCCCCAGCTGGCGTTCATGCTGGCGCGGCGCGTGCCGACCCCATTGCGCCAGTGGTATTCGTCGGCGAAGCAGCCGCCCGGCCAGCGCACGTTCGGCACTTTGAGCGCCTTGAGCGCCCCAACCACGTCCTTGCGGATGCCGCGCGTGTTGGGGATGGGCGAGTCCGGGCCGACCCACACGCCTTCATAGATGCCGTTGCCGAGATGTTCCGCGAACTGGCCGAAGATGTGGCGGCTGATCACCGGGCCGGGCTTGGCGGCATCGAGGGTCAGGGCCACCTTGTCGGCCGCCAGCGCGGGGGTGCAGAAGATGGCGGCCAGCAGCAGGCCGGGCAGGGTAGGGCGCATGTCTCACTCCAGGGTTGAATAGTTATGGGCCCGTACCGTAGTGGTGTCAGGGCATCTTGGCCAATACATTTTGCTTCGCCAGCGATACCGGTTCCGGTATCAATGGTGTCAAAAAAGTGGTGTTGCAATTATAACGATAACAAACCGCATCGCGCGTCAAAAATAGTGCTACCATTTTTTGTTGCTATCGATAACAATTCGGGCATTCAGCGCTTGCGATAGCCCCTGGATGTGAGTTATCGTCTTTTTATTTTTGCAACATTCACGTAAAAAAAGGAAAGCCATGGTTTCGTTTCGGATAGTCGGGCCGGCAGTGCTGGCGATGGTCTCGGCAGGGCAGGCACTGGCCGCCCAGCCGGTGCGCGCGGAGTGGGAGCAGCCCGAAGTGGTGGCGGTCAACCGCGAACCGATGAAGGCGACTTTCTTCAATTTCGAGTCGCGCGAGAAGGCCCTGGCCGGCAATCTGGCCGCCTCGGCCAACTACCGCTCGCTTGACGGCACCTGGGCCTTCGCCTACTCGCCCACGCCCGAGAAACGACCGAAAGACT
>CAMLHI010000176.1 GCA_946479705.1 uncultured Oxalobacteraceae bacterium | reverse complement strand
CCGGAGCCGCCATGCACATCGCCACCTTCAACGTCAACGGCATCACCAGCCGCCTGCCGGCGCTGCTGCGCTACCTGGGCGAGCGCCAGCCCGATGTCGTTTGCTTGCAGGAATTGAAGGCGCCGCAGGAAAAATTCCCCCTGCAAGCGATCAACGAGGCCGGCTACCAAGCCTTCTGGCATGGCCAGAAAAGCTGGAACGGCGTGGCCATCCTGGCGCGCGGGGTGGAACCGATCGAGGTCGGACGCGGCCTGCCGGGCGATCCGGACGATGAGCAGAGCCGCTACATCGAGGCGGTCGTCAAGGGGATTGTGATTGCCTGCCTGTACCTGCCGAACGGTAATCCCGCACCCGGTCCCAAGTTCGACTACAAGCTCAAGTGGTTCGAGCGCCTGATCGTGCACGCCCAGCAATTGCTCGACAGCGGGGCGCCGGTGGTGCTGGCCGGCGACTTCAACGTCATGCCCACCGAACTGGATGTGTACAAGCCCGAACGCTGGGTCAACGATGCCCTGTTCCGGCCAGAAACGCGGGAAGCCTTTCACCGGCTGGTGGCGCAGGGCTGGACCGATTCCCTGCGCACCCTGTATCCGGACCAGGTGATCTATACCTTCTGGGATTATTTCCGCGATGCCTACGGGCGCAATGCCGGCCTGCGCATCGACCATTTGCTGCTCAGCCCAGCGCTGGCGGGCGCCTTGCGCGAAGCCGGCGTCGAGCGCGAGGTGCGCGCGCGCGCGAAGCCGAGCGACCATGCGCCGACCTGGATCCGCCTCGCGCTGGACGAGGGGAATTGAATTGGGGACGCGAATAGGGGATAATCGGCGCCCATGAACGATACCACCACCTCCCCCGCCTTGCCCGACCGCCTGTCGATCGATCCGCGCAGCCCGCACCACCTGGCCGCCGCCTTCGAACGCCCGGTCCACATCAAATTCAACGACAAGGAACGCAGCGACGTCGAAGAGTATTGCATCAGCGAAGGCTGGATCAAGGTCGCCGCCGGCAAGACTCTGGACCGCAAGGGCCGTCCCATGCTGATCAAGCTGAAGGGCAAGGTCGAAGCCTACTACGGCTAAGCGCCAGGACAGCCGGTTCAGCTGCTTGTCCATCGCTTCCCATTGCCGGTAGCGAGGCCTTCAGCTTCCTGATGGCCAGGCGATAAAGCTCTCGAGGATACTGAAGCCGGTGTCGGTAGTCAGGTTGACGTGCCCGATCGTGGCCGGCACCAGCACGCAGTCGCCCATGTCCACCTGCAGCGAATCGCTGCCGTAGTTGAGCGTGTAGGAGCCTTGCACGCACACGTGGATGACGAAGGAATCGATGGTGTAGTCGCGGCTGACCGCCTGGTCGAAGTCCAGGATATTGGTGGTGAAATGCTCGCAATGGACCGCCCGCGCCACTTGGTTGCGGATGCGCTCGTAGTCGGTCTTGCAGTCGGAATGGAAGCTGAAATCGAGGGCGTCGAGCGCCTGCTCGGTGTGCAGCTCGCGCTTGTTGCCCGCTTCATCGGTGCGGTCGAAATCGTGGATGCGGTAGGTCACGTCCGAGGCTTGCTGGATTTCGGCGACCAGCAAACCCTTGCCGAGGGTGTGCACGCGCCCGGCCGGCAGGAAGACCACATCGCCAGCCTGTACCCGCTCGGTATTGAGGATGTCGCCCAACTGGCCGGCGGCCAGCTTGTCCAGGTACAGTTCACGGCTGAGCGGACGGTTGAAGCCGGCCACCAGGGTGGAACCGGGGTCGGCCTGGATCACGTACCACATCTCGGTCTTGCCGAGACAGTCATGGCGCTGCCTGGCCAGCGCATCGTCGGGATGGGCTTGCACCGACAGGGCGTCGTTGGCGTCGATGAATTTCACCAGCAGGGGAAAGGCATTGCCGAAGCGCCGGTACACGGCCTGGCCGACCAGCGCGCCCTTGTACTCCTTGAGCAGCGTGAGCAGCGACTGGCCGGCCAGCGCGCCGTTGTCGACGACCGAGACGTGCGGCGCGACGCCGGAAATTTCCCAGCTTTCGCCGCAGTTGGGCAGGGCGCCGAAGTCCTTGCCGAGATACTTGCCGATCTTCTGGCCGCCCCATAGTTTGTCCTTGCAGATCGGCTTGAACTTGAAGGGATAGAGTGTCATGGTGGTGTTGGACTACCCACGGCGGCGTGGCGGCCGGGCCGCCGCGCGCGCCGATGGAATCGCTAGGCGATGAGCACCGACACGCCGGTCTGGTGCATGCCGAGGCTGATCGCCTCATCCTTCTGGCGCTGGCGGTCCACGTGCGGGCACACCACGAACAGTTCGCCGATCTCGGTGGCCAGGGTGTATTCGTAAAAGCCGCCCAGATAGGTCGACTTGAGCACGCGCGCCGGCAGGCCATACTGGCCGTCGTCGCCCACCTGCCAGGCTTCCGGACGCACCGCCACCTGGGCGCGGCCGGCCGGATACGAGGTGCCCTTGCGCCATACCAGCGGTCCCAGGCGGACGTCGCCGCCGGCGTTGATGTTGACCGGCAACAGCAGCGCCTCGCCCATGAAGCCGGCCACGAATTCGCTGTTGGGACGCTCGTACAGGTCGGCCGGGCTGCCGGCCTGGGCCACGTTACCGTCGCGCATGACGATGATCTGGTCCGACACCGCCAGCGCCTCGCTCTGGTCGTGCGTGACATAGGCCACGGTCAGCTGCAGGCGTTGCTGCAGGGCGCGGATTTCATCGCGCATCTGGCGGCGCAGGCGCGCATCCAGGTTCGACAGCGGTTCGTCGAACAGCAGCACGGCCGGTTCCAGCACCAGGGCGCGCGCCAGCGCCACGCGCTGCTGCTGGCCGCCGGACAGTTCGCCCGGCCAGCGCGCGCCGTAGCCGGACAGGCCGACCGTGGCCAGCGCCACTTCCACGCGCTGCTTGATGCTGGCCTTGCCGACCCCGGCCACCGTCAAGCCGTAGGCCACGTTGTCGAAAATGCTCATGTGCGGGAACAGGGCGTAGCTCTGGAACACCAGGCTGACGTGGCGCTCGGCCGCCGACAGGGTGGTGACGTCGGCGCCGTCGATCCAGATCGAGCCGCTGCTCGGGCTTTCCAGGCCGGCGATCATGCGCAGGGTGGTGGTCTTGCCGCAGCCGGACGGGCCCAGCAGGGTGGTCAGCGTGCCTTTCGGCACCGTGAAATTGATGCCCTTGACCGCCAGCGGACCATTCTTGGCATACGCCTTGGTGATATTCTTAAATTCGATACCGGGTTTCATGCGAACTCCTCATTTTTCACGTTGACCATCGCTGGCGTTGCTTGTTCCTGCTGCTGGCGGCGGCCCAGCTTGCGTTCTCCCACCAGCCACTGGATCACGCCGGTGGCGGCGAGCATCAGCACCGTCAGCACGGTGCAATAGGCCAGCGCCACGCCATACTCGCCGTTGCCGACCCGGCCGATGATGAAGGTGGTGGCCAGTTCGTTCTCGGCGCTGACCAGGAAGATCACCGAGGACACGGTGGTCATGGCGCGCACGAAGGAGTACACCAGCGACGCCACCAGGGCAGGGCGCAGCAGCGGCAGGATGGCGCGCCGCAGCGTCGTCAGGGTCGACGCGCCCAGCATGGTGGACGCTTCGTCCAGGCTCTTGTCGATCTGCTTGAAGGCCGCCATGCCGGAGCGGATGCTGACCGGCAGGTTGCGGAACACGAAGCACAGCATGATGATCAGGCCGGTGCCGGTCAGTTCGAACGGCGGCACGTTGAAGGCCATCACGTAGGCCACGCCCAGCACGGTGCCCGGCACGGCGAAGGCCAGCAGGGCGCCGAATTCGAACACGTTCTGGCCGCGGAACTTGACGCGGGCCAGCAGGTAGGCGATCAGCAGGCCGACCAGCGCGGTCAGCGGGGCGGCGCCGCCGGCCAGGCGCAGGGTGGTCCACAGCGAATGCCAGCCGGCGCCGGTGAAGGCGATGCCGTTGCTGAAGTCGATGCCGAAGCCGGTGTTGAAGTGCGCCAGGGTCAGGCTGAAGTCGCGCCCCCAGGTCTGCACGAAGCCGCCGGCGAAGGCGAACAGGTAGATCACGGCGGTGAAGGCCAGCCAGGGCAGGGCCACGCCCATGGCCACCCGGCGCACCGGGGTCGGCAGGGCTGGCGGGATGCCGTTGTCGCCCTTGCCGGACATGCTGGTGTAGCTGCCCTTGCCGAGCGCCACGCGCTGCAGGGCGAACACGGTCAGGGCGAAGGCCGACAGGATCAGCGCCAGGGCGGCGGCGCGGCCCGGATCGAGCTGGGCGCCGACGATGGCGAAGAAGATCTCGGTCGAGAGCACGGCGAACTGGCCGCCCACCACGATCGGGTTGCCGAAGTCGCCCATCGATTCGATGAAGCCGACCAGGAAGGCATTGGCCAGGCCCGGTCCGAGCAGCGGCAGGGTCACGGTCAGGAAGGCGCGCATCGGCTTGGCGCGCAGGGTTTGCGCGGCTTCTTCCAGGGTCGGGGCGATCGCTTGCGTGACGCTGCGCATCATCAGGTAGGCGATCGGGGTGAAGGCGATCATCTGCGCCAGCCACACGCCCTTGGCGCTGTAGAACCAGCGCGAGGGCTCGATGCCGAACAGCGATTCCAGACCCTGGTTGACCAGGCCGGCGCGGCCGAACAGCAGGATCAGGCCGAGGCCGACCACGAAGGGCGGGGTGACGATCGGCAGGATCGACATGATGCGCACCAGCGGCTTGGAACGGGCGCCCAGCGAGCGCTCGGTCAGCAGGGCCAGCAGGGTGCCCAGGATGGTGGTGCCGGCCGCGGTGGCCAGCGCCAGGCCGAGGGTGTTCCAGGCCACGCCGCAGCTTGGACGGCCGGCCAGGCAGCCGAGGTTCCAGATGCGCGGGCTGGCCAGGCGGGCCCAGGCTTCGCTCAGGCTGAAGGCGCCGCCTTCGTCGAGGAAGGCGCCGCTGAGCGACTTCAAGACCGGCAGGGCGATGAACAGGATCAGCAGGGCGGCGCACACCAGCACCGCGCCGGCCACGAATTCATTGCCCTGGAAGTAGCCGCGGCGGGCGATGCCGGCGGCCAGCAGCATCAGCAGGGACACCAGCACGGCCAGCGCGCCCCAGCCCATGCCGACCTGGCCCACCGGCAGCGCCAGTGCGCCGTCCTGCAGGCCGAACCAGTTCCAGCCCTGCGGGCCGATGGCGAAGCCGGCGCCGAGCAGCCCGGCCAGGCCGATGACGGCGGCGCCGGCCAGCAGCAAGCCCTGGGTGCGGCGCGCCTTGCACAGGATCAGCGCCAGGCCGGCCAGCAGCGGCGCGATCAAGGGGGCCAGCAGCCAGGGGCGCTGGAAGTGCAGCGCTTGCAGCCAGCCGTTGGCGGCGGCCATGTCGCTGAACACCGCGGCGTAGTCGCGCGTCCAGCTGAAATCGTCCTGCACGCCGTACCACGGCAGGAATAGGG
>CAMLHI010000175.1 GCA_946479705.1 uncultured Oxalobacteraceae bacterium | reverse complement strand
GGCGGCGTGCGGCCCGGCCACATCGTCGGCCTGTGGCACGAGCGCGGCATCGAACTGCTGGTGATGCAGGCCGCCATCGCCAAGGCCGGCGCGGCCTGGCTGCCGGTCGACCAGGACACGCCGGTCGAACGCCTGCAGCTGTGCCTGGCCGATGCCAGCGCCATCGGCGTCGTCACCAGCGCGGCGCTGTTCCCGCACATCGATACTTCGCCGCTGCAAGTGTGGACCTCGGACGCCCTGCTCGACCCGCCGCCGGACGACATCGCGCGCGGGCCGGTCCCGCCGGACGCGCCGGCCTACGTCATCTACACCTCCGGCTCGACCGGCAAACCCAAGGGCATCCAGATATCGCAGCGCTGCATCTGCCACTTCCTGCGCAGCGAGAACCAGGTACTGCAGATCCGTCCCGAAGACAAGGTCTACCAGGGCTTCTCGGTGGCCTTCGACATGTCCTTCGAGGAAATCTGGATTTCCTATCTGGTCGGCGCCACGCTGTGGATCGGCCCCAAGGACATCACCGGCGACCCGGAAACCCTGCCGCGCATGCTGGCCGCCAACGGCGTGACGGTGCTGCACGCCGTGCCCACCCTGCTGGCCCTGTTCAGCGAGGACGTGCCCACGCTCCGGCTGATCAACCTGGGCGGCGAAATGTGCCCGGAATCGGTGGTCGAGCGCTGGTCCAGTCCCGGCCGGCAAATGTTCAATACCTACGGCCCAACCGAGGCGACGGTCTCGGCCAGCCTGGCGCGCCTGCAGCGCGGCGAGCCGATCACCATCGGCACGCCGCTGCCCAACTACGGCCTGCTGGTGATCGACCCCGAGCGCCTGCCGCTGACCCTGAAAGCACGCGGCGAGACCGGGGAACTGTGCATCACCGGGCCAGGGCTGGCCGACGGCTATCTCGGCCGCCCGGACCTGACGGCCGCCAAATTCGTGGCCAATCCCTGGAGCCGGGGCCGCCACGACGCGCGCCTGTACCGCACCGGCGACTTGGCGCGCATCGATCCGCAAGGCGATGTGCAATGCCTGGGCCGCACCGACGACCAGGTCAAGATCCGCGGCTTTCGTGTGGAGCTTGGCGAAATCGAAGCGGTGCTGGCGCAGCAGGAAGGCGTCGGCACGGTTGCGGTATTGCTGAGAAACGAGGACGGCATCGACCAGCTGGTGGCTTACCTCGTGCCGTCGGCGACGCTGGACACCAAGGCCCTGAGGGGAGCGATCTCGGCGATACTGCCGCCCTACATGATCCCGGCGCGCTATGAAACCCTGGAGCGCATGCCGCGTCTGACATCGGGCAAGATCGACCGTCACGCCCTGCGCGCCATGCCACTGTCAGCCCCGGCCGAGGCCGAGCTGGGCCAGTCGGACGAACCCGGCAACGCCGCCGAAGCGGCCCTGTTCGCCGTGCTGGCCAAGCTGTTCCCCGGCCAGGCGATCCGCCGCGGCCAGGACTTCTTTACCGACCTGGGCGGCCATTCCTTCCTGGCCGCGCGGCTCGCCTCGTCCCTGCGCGCCGACCCGGCCTTCGCCCACGTCACCGTGCGCGACATCTACCAGCACCGCATCGTCGGCCTGATCGCCAGCGCCATCGCCCAGCATGGCGAAGCGGCCGTCGCGGAACCCGACTGGACGCCGCCATCGGCCTGGCGCCGCTGGACCTGCGGCCTGGCCCAGGCGGCGGCAGTTCCGGCCCTGGTGACCTTGCGCATGGCCCAGTGGCTGGCGCCCTTCTTCACCTACCACTTCTTCACCGGCGACCCGACCGATTCGACCGCGCGCGCGATTGCCGCCTCCATCGCCGTGTTCCTCATCGCCACGGTGCTGGAATTCGTGATCGCCATCGCCGGCAAATGGCTCATCGCCGGACGGCTGCGCGCCGGCTCCTACCCGCTGTGGGGCTGGACCTATTACCGCTGGTGGCTGGCCGACCGCCTGATCGAAGGCGCGCCGGCCTATATGCTGAGCGGCTCCTCGCTGCACAACTGGTGGCTGCGCGCGCTCGGCGCCAAGGTCGGGCGCGACGTCATCGTCGGCTCGATCACCCTGCGCGCGGCCGACCTGCTGAACATCGGCGACGGTGTGAGTATCGGCAACGCCGTCAACCTGGAAAACGCCCGCGTCGAACGCGGCCGCCTTCTGCTGGGCAGGATCGACATCGGCAAGGATGCCAGCGTGGCCTCCTTCGCCGTCCTCGAAGGCAACACGGCCGTGGAGGAAACCGGCCATCTGGAGGGCCAGGCGGCGCTGGCCGATGGCGTGCGCGTGCCGGCCGGACGCGTGTGGGGCGGCTCGCCGGCGCGCGATATCGGTCCCTTCGTGCAGCAGCTGCCGCCGCGCCCCGCCGTGAGCAGTTTGCGCCTGACCGGCGAAGCCATCTTCTTCGTGCTCGGCATCCTGCTGGTGACGACCCTGTTCTTCATGCCGGTGTTTCCCAGCTTCGTGCTGATCGACTGGATGGACGAGCACAATCTGCTGCCGTGGCTGATGCGCGACAGTGTCGCGGCCCAGATCGCGCGCTACTTCGTGCTGGCCTTCCCGGCCAGCGCGGTGCTGATCGTGCTCACCGCGCTGGTTTCCTCGGCCATCCGCTGGGGCGCGCTGCCACGCCTGGAACCGGGCCGCACCGCCGTGCACAGCCGCCTGTACTGCGCCAAGTGGCTGGTCAGCCACATCCAGGAATCGAGCTTGAACGTGTTGCACGGCATCTACGCGACCGTGTTCGCGCCCCACTGGTATCGGCTGCTGGGCGCCAAAGTGGGCCGCGACGCGGAAATCTCCACGGCCTTGGGCGTGGTGCCGGACATGCTCACCCTGGGCGACGAAACCTTTATCGCCGACGCGGTCATGCTGGGCGACGAGCAGATCGACGGCGGCTGGATGACCATGCTGCCCACCGTGATTTCGCACCGCAGCTTTGTCGGCAACGGCAGCTATGTACCGGACGGCACGGTGCTGCCCGAGGGCGTGCTGATCGGCGTGCACAGCCACGCGCCCGCCAACGAGCGCCTCAAGCCCGGCGACACCTGGCTGGGTTCGCCGCCGATCCACCTGCCGGCGCGCGAAGCGGCCGCGGTGTTTCCCGAATCGCTGACCTACCGCCCCTCGCCGCTGCGGCGCCTGGGACGCACCCTGGTCGAAACCTTCCGCATCGTGGCCCCGCACGCGGTGGTGATCGCGGTCGGCTACACGGTGGTGATGGACGTCATGCCCCTGGCTGGCGAGGGGCGCTGGAACCAGGTCGCGCTCAAGCTCGGCGAGGCTGGGCTGATCTACGGCATCGGCAACTTCGCCTTCGTCCTGCTGCTCAAGTGGCTATGGCTGGGGCGCTACCGCAAGCGCTCGGCGCCGATGTGGACGGCCTTCGTGTGGCTGTCCGAAGGCGTGACCAATATGTACGAAGGTATCGCGGTGCCCAACTTCATGCGCTACCTGCGCGGCACACCCTGGCTGCCGCTGGCGTTCCGCCTGCTCGGCTGCAAGATGGGGCGCGGCGTGTATCTCGATACCACCGACATCACCGAATTCGACTGCGTCAATATCGGCGACTACAGCGAACTCAATGCCCTGTCCTGTCCCCAGACCCACCTGTTCGAGGACCGCGTGATGAAGATCGACCATGTGGACATCGGCGCCAAGGTGTACATGGGTCCGCGCAGTGCGGTGCTGTACAGCGCCAAGGTCGGCGACAATGCGCGCATCGGACCATTGACGCTGGTGATGAAGGGCGAGTCGATTCCGGCCGCCAGCCGCTGGAGCGGTTGCCCGGCGGCGCCCATGGCCTCGTGAACGTGACGCTGGCCGATGGCCTGGTGCTGGTCGACCTGGACCATCCCGCCGGCACCACGCGGGCGCAAGCGCGCACGCGCATCCGCGCCGGCCTGTGCGCTCGGGCGGCGCAGTACTTCGGCATTGACGTGGAACGGTTCGCGGTAGTATCCGCGCCGGGCCAGCCTCCCCGCCTGCTGCTCGACGGGCAGCCCGTCGACGCCGGCATCTCGATCAGCCACGCGGCCACGCGCTCGCTGGCCGTCATCGGCCACCGCATGCGCGTGGGGATCGACCTGATGGAGATCGAGCAGGTAGACGACTGGCGCGCGCTGGCGCGCGACTATCTCGGCCCGCAAGCCCTGCTGCGGCTTGAGTCCGAAGCCGCGGCGGACCGCATGCCGGCCTTGGCGCACGAGTGGACCGCGCGCGAAGCCTGCCTGAAATGCTTCGGCATGCAGCTGGCCGAGTGGAACGATGTGGCCATGTCCTGCACACTGGTGACGCTGCCGGTCGGGCCAGGCCACGCGGCTTCGCTGGCCTGGCTGGCGCGCCGGATGGATCAATCGGCGTAGGCACCGGCCTTGGTGATGATCGGCCCCCAGCGGTCCAGTTCAGCGCGCAGGTGCGCACGCAGCGCTTCGGGCCTGGCGCGCTTGTCGCTCACCGGCTCGATGCCCAGCTCGGCGAAATGCTGCTTGACGGCGGGGTCCTTGAGTGCCGTCTGCAAGGCGGCGGCGAGCGTATCGACGACCGCTTTCGGGGTGCCCTTGGGCGCGTACAGGCCGTGCCACACGGTGATCTCGAAGCCCGGCATGCCCGCCTCGCTCAGCGGCGGCAGCGTGTTCAGCGCGGCCACCTTGGTCTTGGTGGTCACGCCATAGGCCTTGATCTTGCCGCTCTTGATCTGACCGAGGGTGTTGGTGATCTGGTCGCACATGACGTCGACCTGGCCGCCCAGCAGGTCGGCCATGGCCGGGCCGGTGCCGGTGTAAGGCAGCACCGTCAGTTCGGTCTCGGTGGCGCGCATGAACAGCATGCCGCACAGCTGCGAGGCCGAGCCCAGGCCTGCGTGGGCGTAGCTGACCTTGTCCTTGTTGGCCTTCAGGTAGGCCAGCAGTTCACCGAGGTTCTTGGCCGGGAAGTTGCTGCGCGCGACCAGGGTCATCGGCACTTCCGTGACCAGGCCGATCGGTTCGAAACTGTCCACCGGGCTGTAGCTCAGCTTGCGGTACAGGCTGGGCGCGGTGGCGTGGCCGATGTGGTGCATCAGGATGGTGTAGCCGTCCGGGGCCGCCTTGGCGACCTTGGCCGCGCCGGTGGTGCCGCCCGCCCCGCCGGCATTTTCCACGTTGACCGGCTGCTTGAGCGCGCTGGCCATGGCTTGCGCCACCACGCGCGCGACGGTGTCGGTCGGCCCGCCGGCCGCGAAGGGCACGACCATGGTGATGGGATTGCTGGGGAACTTCTGCGCATGGGCGAACGAGCTGCCGAGCAGGCTGAGGATGACGAGGGAATGCTTCAAGCTGATTTTCAAGGCGCCAGTCTCCGGTTGTCGGCCAACATATGGCAAGTCTCGCCGGACTCGCAATGGCAGCCTTTATAGGGTGAACGGTCCGACGATGGGTATTGTGGAAACCCACAAGCCCATTCTA
>CAMLHI010000174.1 GCA_946479705.1 uncultured Oxalobacteraceae bacterium | reverse complement strand
GCGTTTTCGGGTAAAATCGATGGTTTGGCGCGATATTTATCGCGTGCGGCCTGCTGCCCCTTGCCCATTTTTTAACAACTTCAGTTACCGCCTTCCTGCCCATGCCGAATTGGCTCCTGCCTGAAAATATCGCCGATGTCTTGCCGTCCGAAGCGCGCAAGATCGAGGAGCTGCGCCGCCGGATGCTCGACAACTTCCGCCTGTACGGCTACGAGCTGGTGATGCCGCCCCTGCTCGAGTACGTCGATTCGCTGCTGACCGGCGCCGGCGCCGACACCGACCTGCGCACCTTCAAGCTGGTCGACCAGATTTCCGGGCGCATGCTCGGCCTGCGCGCCGACATGACCACCCAGGTCGCGCGCATCGACGCCCACCTGCTCAACCGCGACTCGGTCACCCGCCTGTGCTACGCCGGCAGCGTGCTGCATACCCGCCCGAGCGGCCTGCACGCCACCCGCGAGCCGCTCCAGATCGGCGCCGAGATCTACGGCCACGCCGGCCTCGAAGCGGACGCCGAAATCCAGGAACTGGCCTTGGCCTCGCTGGCCCTGTCCGGCTTTACCGATGTGCGCCTGGACCTCTCGCACGTCGGCGTGCTGTGCGCCATTCTCGATGAAGACCCGCTCGCCAAGCGCGACCAGGCCGCCATCACCGCGCTGCTGCGCGCCAAGAACGTGCCCGGCCTGGAAGCCATCAGCACCGGCTATGCCGCTGCCACCCGCGCCGCGCTGCTGGCGCTGCCGAACCTGTACGGCGACATCGAGGTGCTGGGCAAGGCGCGCGCAGTGCTGCCGCAGTACCCGGGCCTGTTGACCGCGCTGGCCGAACTGGCCGCGCTGTCGGCGTCCGCGCTGGGCCGCGCCGAAGTGGCCATCGACCTGGCCGACCTGCGCGGCTACCAGTACGAAAGCGGCGCCATGTTCGCGCTGTACGTGCCGGGCCTGCCGAACGCGGTGGCGCGCGGCGGGCGCTACGATCATGTCGGCGAAGCCTTCGGCCGGGCCCGGCCCGCCACCGGCTTTTCGCTCGACCTGCGCGAGCTGGCGCGGCTGCTGCCGACCGCCGAACGCAAACATTCGATTCGCGCGCCCTGGGGCCATGCCCCCGAGCTGCGCGAAAAAATCGCTCAACTGCGCCAAGCAGGCGAGGTGGTGATCCAGTCTCTGCCGGGTCACGACAACGAGCAGGACGAGTTCGAGTGCGACCGCGTACTCGTCCTCGAAGACAGTAACTGGATTCTCAAAACCTTAGGTTAAGTGTGATGTCAAAGAAAAACGTGGCAAAGAACGTGGTTGTCATCGGTACCCAATGGGGCGATGAAGGCAAGGGCAAGATCGTCGACTGGCTGACCGACCATGCCGCTGGCGTGGTGCGCTTCCAGGGCGGCCATAACGCCGGCCATACCCTGGTCATCAAGGGCCAGAAAACCGCACTGCAGCTGATCCCATCGGGCATCATGCGCGAAGGCGTGGCCTGCTACATCGGCAACGGCGTAGTGGTCTCGGTGCCGGACGTGATGCGCGAAATCGACAAGCTGCAAAACGCCGGCGTCGAAGTGGTCTCGCGCCTGAAGATTTCGGAAGCCTCGCCGGCCATCCTGCCGTACCACGTGGCCATCGACGTCGCCCGCGAAGTGGCGCGCGGCGCCGCCAAGATCGGCACCACCGGCAAGGGCATCGGCCCGACCTACGAAGACAAGGTGGCACGCCGCGCCATCCGCATCGCCGACATGCTCAACGAGCAGCGCTTCGGCGAAAAGCTGCGCGAAAACCTGGACTACCACAACTTCGTGCTGACCAACTACCTGAAAGCCGACGCGGTCGACTTCCAGAAGACCTATGACGAAGCGCTGGCGCTTGTGCCGCGCCTCAAACCCATGGTGGCCGACGTTTCGTCCGCCCTGTACGCGGCCCACAAGGCTGGCGGCAACCTGCTGTTCGAAGGCGCGCAAGGGTCCTTGCTCGACGTCGACCACGGCACCTATCCCTTCGTGACCTCGTCGAACTGCGTGGCCGGCAATGCCGCCGCCGGTTCCGGCGTGGGCCCGAACATGCTGCACTACATCCTCGGCATCACCAAGGCCTACACCACCCGTGTCGGCTCCGGCCCGTTCCCGTCCGAGCTGCCCACCGACGCTGGCGTCGGTGAGCACCTCTCGCGCGTGGGCCACGAATTCGGCACCGTCACCGGCCGTGCGCGCCGCTGCGGCTGGTTCGACGCCGCGCTGCTGCGCCGCTCGGTGCAGATCAATGGCGTGTCGGGCATGTGCCTGACCAAGCTGGACGTGCTGGACGGGATCGAGTCGCTCAAGCTGTGCACCGGCTACAAGATCGACGGCCGCCATGTCGACATCTTCCCGGTCGGCGCGGAAGACGCGGCGCGCTGCGAGCCGGTGTACGAAGAGATGGCCGGCTGGAAGGAAAACACCGTCGGCGCCAAGTCGCTGGCCGAGCTGCCGGCCGCCGCGCGCGCCTACATCAAGCGCATCGAGGAACTGGTCGGGGTACCGGTCGACATGGTCTCCACGGGACCGGACCGCGAAGAGACCATCGTCCTGCGCCACCCGTTCGAGTAAGCCAGGGAGCATCGTATGAGCACGCCACCATCAACCGACAAGGATCTGTGGGTTACCTGGGACGAGTATCACCGCTTGATCGAGCGGCTTGCACTCAAGGTGTACGAATCGGGCTGGAAGTTCGACCAGGTGCTGTGCCTGGCGCGCGGGGGCGTGCGTCCCGGCGACGTCTTCTCGCGCATCTTCGACGTGCCGCTGGCGATCCTGTCGACCAGCTCCTACCGCGAGGAAGCCGGCACCGTGCGCGGCGACCTGGATATCGCCAAGTACATGACGATGACCAAGGGCCCGCTGTCGGGCAAAATCCTGCTGGTCGACGACCTGGCCGATTCGGGCGTCACGCTCGACAAGGTGAACCGTCACCTGAAGGAGAACTTCCCCAATGTGACGGAAGTGAAGTCGGCCGTCATCTGGCTCAAGGGCTGCTCGGCCATCCGTCCGGATTACTTCCTCGACGAACTGCCGCACAATCCCTGGATTCACCAGCCCTTCGAAGACTATGACGGCCTGCGCCCGCATCAGCTGGCGGCCTGGCTCAAGCGCTACGAGAACAGCTAAGACCTGCAGCGATGCATAAAAACGGTGGAGCGATCGCGAGATCCTCCGCCGTTTTTGCGCGGCGGACGGCTATTCGCAGGTATTCATCCAGTGCGTGACAAAGGCGTCGGGCGGCGTTTCCCCAATCGTGACCAGGGTTTTGCACTCCTTGCCTTTGCGGTAGTGGAACAGGCACGTGGTTTGGCCGCCGGAGCACATGTCAACCTCGTGAACTCCGGCTTTGTCGAAGCGTTTTGCACTGGCGTCGAGGAAGTCGTCGTCGTCCGCGCCAGCTTGGGGAGTTCGATGGGTGATGACGGGCTTCCAGCCTTGTTTTTTCATGATCTTGCGCGCTTCAAGCAGCATCGTCCCGCGCCGCAGTTGAGTCGATTCGCAGGCGATGGCGCTGCAGGTTCCCATCAATAGGGCGAGGGCCAGCATGCTCTTGGGAATGCTCATTTCAGTTTTCCTCCGGCGGATTTGTACCATTGTTCGAGTTGTTCGTACGTTCGTACCTGGAACGATGTCCATTGATGTGCTTTCAGCTTTTCAATGGGTCCCTTGATGTCTCCGGCGATAATCGACTCCAGGCAATGATGTGTCCTTAGGTTATCAACTGCGATCAAATCCTGGGTTGCCGGAGAAAAGTCCGTCAAGCCCTGCAGCTTGATTCCGTGTTCCCGCCAGCACGCATCGTTTATCTGGTAGAGGCCCGCAGCGGTGGTCTTGCCATCGAACCCGGGGCCCGGATGCGTACTTTCGTCGGTGAAGGTCCATTTGTCGCTTTTCGGACGCCAGCCGAACTTTGCGTGGTAATTGCCACCTTCTGCCTGGCCGATCATCGCAAGAAATGCCCTGATATTCTCGTTAGCGAGAAAAGCCTTATTTTCTTCAAGCCGCTTGGCCTTTGCCAGCGAAACGCGCACAGATTTGATTTCGGTATCGTCTGTGGCAGTGGTCCTTCGGCTGGCAACCTTGTGCAATTTCTTGCCACTCGGTGATTGAACGGTCTCGTTCATGGCGCCTCCCCGACAAAGATGGAGATCACTTCGCTGGAGTCCAGGGGAGACACTAGATGAGTGCGCCCTTCGGCATCGGTGATCCCGTGTTCTACGGTACCGCTTGCTCGCTGAATCGCATATTCCCGATGTGCTATCGGTTCCCCCGTGTCCTCGTCAACCAGCGCATACCGATCGTCATAGCTTCCGTTCGCGCCAGCTTGGCTGCTACGGCCCGGTTGAGGCGATCTTGTCGTACCTTGGTCTACGGGTTCGCTATCCGGCGCACCAATGTCCTGGTAGCGCATGGATTGGTTGGCAATCAACGTTGGCGGAGGTTTGCAGCCGCAAGCACATAGGTCATTCTCCAGACCCACCTTCTTCCCGTTCCAAAGCTCATCTAAGCGCGGATCAATACAACGAATTACACCATTCAGCTTGCAGGCTGGACACGACACGGGATCACCTTCCAGTGCGATACGGTGTCCGTTGATGGAGCCGGCACAGATTCCCTCAAGAACGATACCGCCAGCACTGGTGCGCGCACCTGCCGTGATTGTATGCCGCCTCATAATGAGCTTTCACAAGTAAGAAATACGGAGCGATAATTCGATTCTGTCGTCTAATGTGTTGACTTTAAACATGGATATTGCAGCTAAGTTTGATCTATCGCATGCCACCAATAGATCTGCTGGCGCCCGGCGATGCAGGAGGTTTATCGCGGCGCTTATCGTCACGAATTTAAGCAATTCGAGGCATTGTCGCAACGAAACTCCTGCTGCCTTTGGCGCGTCTCGGGCATGTGCCCGACCAAGCTCGAAGTGGGGGACGGAATCGAGCCGCTCAAGCTATGCATTGGCTACAAGATCGATGGGCGCAATGTCGACATCTTCCCGGTCGGCGCGGAAGACGCGGCGCGCCGCGCGCGGACAAAGAGACGGCTGGAAGGAAAGCGTCGCCTGCGTCCCTATAGGCTGCTCAAACGCCAGGTATTGCGCCCGGATGCCTTGGCCCGGTACAGGGCCAGGTCGGCCGCCTTGTAGAGCGCGTCGACATTGCCCTGGCTGGTGAAGCTGGCGCCGCCGATACTGGCGCTCACGCGCATGGCGGCCTCGCCGTACTGGACGGGGTGCGCCAGGCTGTCGACGATGCGCTGGCAGATCTGGCCGCTGACGGCCGCATCGGTGCCGGGCGCGAGCAGCACGGCGAATTCATCGCCGCCCAGACGCGCCAGACGGTCCGATTCGCGCACCGCCTGGAGCAGCCGCCCGGCCGCTTCGACCAGCAGGGCGTCGCCGGCGTCGTGACCGAGCGT
>CAMLHI010000173.1 GCA_946479705.1 uncultured Oxalobacteraceae bacterium | reverse complement strand
TTCTCGGCGGCTTCGCGGGCGCTTTGTTCGGCAATCACCCGGGTCGCTTCGATCTCGGCCAGTTGCGCCTGCTCCAGCTGGCGTTCGGCCTCGGCTTGCTGGCGCAGGAGTTCGGCCTGTTCCAGTTCGGCGTCGGCGCGTGCCTTGGCAGCCTTGGCCAGCGCTTGCTCGGCTTCCAGCTTTTCCTGTAAACCGACCAAGGCGATTTCCTCGGCCAGCGCATGTTCGCGTTCGGCCTGCGCCAGGGCTTCGGCCCGGGCGGCTTTGTCGGCGGCCAGTTGCGCCGCCTGGCGCTGCAGTTCGACCTGTTCGGAGATCGCTGCAACCGCTGCCTGGTCGGCGGCGTTCTGTTCGGCCGCGGCGGCGGCGGCGGCTTTGGCCAGCGCAGCGCGTTCCTCGGCCAGCGCGCGGGCGCGCTGTTGTTCGTCCATGTGCAGCACGGCGGCGGCGGCGGCCGCTTCGTCGGCGGCGGCGCGTTCGCGCGCCTTGTCGGCCGCCAGCGCTTCGGCTTCGATGCGGGCCTGTTCCTGGCTGGCCGCTTCCTGCTCGGCCTGGGCGCGCACCAGCGCCACTTCGCGCAGCTGGCGGTCGACCGCGATGCGCGCTTCGGTAGCGGCGAGAATGCGGGCTTCGGCGTCGCGCCGCGCTTCGGCGCTGACGGCCGCCATCTGCTCGACGCGCTCGCGCTGCAGCGCCGCCTCACGCAAGGCTTTTTCCGACTGCAGGCGCAGCGAGATGGATTTGGCGGCCACCCGTTCGGATTCGGCATGCGCGAGGGCGATGGCTTCGCGTTCCTGTTCGATGTGGGCCAGCGCGCGGGCTTCTTCCAGCGCGCGCGCTTCGGCCTGGGCGCGGGCGAAGGCCGATGCCAGCGCAACCTGGTCGGCCTTTTCGCGCTGCACGGTCAGTTCGAGCGCTTCGGCTTCGGCTTCGGCCAGCAGTTCGGCGGTGTGGCGGGCACCCTTGGCCTGGCGCTCGCGCTCGCGCGCCAGCACGGCCAGGCGCGCGTCGGCGCTGGCGATGTGCAGTACTTCTTCCTTGGCGGCGTGGACGGCGGCGACGCGTTCGACGGCCTGCAGGCGCGCCTGTTCGGTATGTACCAGCAATTCTTCGGCAGCCTTGGCCGCTGCGCGCGCCAGCACGGCTTCGGCTTCGGCCTGTTCCGAGGCGCGGCGGCGCGATTCTTCCTCGACCTTCAGGCGCGCTTCGGCAGCCAGCTTGATTTCGGTGTCGGCGGCCACGCGGGCGCGCAGTTCGGCCGTTTCCTGGCGCACCGCTTCGAGCTTGTCGACGCTGGCCTGGGCGGCCGCGCGCAGCGATTCGAGGCGTTCGCGGTTGGCTTCGATGGCGTCTTCGGAGGCCTGGGCATTGAGCAGCGCGGCGGCAGCGGCGGCGGCATCCATGGCGGCGCGCTGGTCGGCCAGGGCGCGGGCGTGCGCTTCGGCGTGGGCGCGGCTTTCGGCGGCGCAGGAGGCTTTCGCTTCAGCTTCCAGACGGGCGATGGCTTCCTGGATGGCGCGCATCTCGGCTTGCGCGCGTTCGACCGGCGCCGGGGTGGCGGCCGCTTCGATGCTGCTCTGGGCGTCGGCCTGCTGGGCTTGCTCGTATTCCATGTGTGTTCGCTCCGTTTGCCGTCCCCCGAACGGGATGGCTCAGGAACAATTATCGTGCAGCAACACATTTCCCATCGCGCCAAGCAGACGCGCAAAAGCGCCGCTATTCGCCGTTTAGACCGGCCACAGGGGTGCTTCGTCCATCAGGGCGATCTGCTCGCGCAGTTCGAGGATGCGGTCTTGCCAGTAGCGTTGTGTATTGAACCATGGGAAGGCGGCGGGAAAGGCCGGGTCGTCCCAGCGCCGCGCCAGCCATGCCGAGTAGTGGATCAGGCGCAGGGTGCGCAGGGCTTCGACCAGGTAGAGCTGGCGCGGGTCGAAATCGCAAAAGTCTTCGTAGCCGGCCAGTACGTCGCTCATCTGGCGCACCATCTCGTGGCGCTCGCCCGAGAGCAGCATCCACAGGTCCTGGATGGCCGGGCCGCTGCGGCTATCGTCGAAGTCGACGAAATGCGGGCCGTCGTCGGTCCACAGCACGTTGCCGGCATGGCAATCGCCGTGCAGGCGCAGCGATGTGAACGCGCCGGCCCGTTCGTAGCAGCGGCGCACGCCATCCAAGGCCTGCGCCACCACGCTGGTCCAGGCGGCCAGCAGTTCGGGCGGGATGAAGTTGTTGGCCAGCAGATAATCGCGCGGCTCCACGCCGAAGGTGGCGATGTCGAGCGCGGGCCGTTCGGTGAAATTGCTCAGGCCGCCTACCGCGTGGATGCGTCCGATGAAACGGCCGATCCATTCCAGGGTGGCCGGGTCGCCCAGCTCGGGCGCGCGTCCGCCGCGGCGCGGGAACACGGCGAAGCGGAAATCCTGGAACGTGTGAAGTGTCGATGCGCCGATGGTCAGCGCCGGCACGACGGGAATCTCGCGCTCGGCCAGTTCGGCCACGAAGGCGTGCTCTTCGAGGATGGCGGTATCGGTCCAGCGCTGCGGCCGGTAGAACTTGACCACCACCGGCGGCCCCTCCTCCATGCCGACCTGGTAGACCCGGTTTTCATAGCTGTTGAGGGCGAGCAGGCGGCCGTCGCCGCGCAAATCGACGCTGTCGAGCGCGTCGAGCACGCAGTCCGGGCCGAGGCCGGCAAAGGGGTGATTCAGATTTTCCATCGCGGTATTGTAAGCGCAGGCGTTACACTAGCGCCTTTACCGACCTAGCGACGCACTCCATGCACCTCGAACAGCCCCTCAGCGAAAAAGAATTCGACGATCTCGACCAGTTCCTCCTGTCCGACCGTTGCCCCGACGATGCCATGACCATGGATACGCTGCATGGCTACCTGACCGCGATCGCCATTGGCCCGGAGACGATCATGCCGGCCGAGTGGCTGCCCAAGGTCTGGGGCGCGGAGCTGACCGCGCCCAGCTGGAAGAATCCCAAGGAAGAGGAACGCATCCTCAACCTGATCATGCGCTTCATGAACGAGGTGCTGGTCACCTTCGAGGTGGCGCCGAAGGAATTCGAGCCGCTCTACGTCGAGCATGAGTTCGAGGGCCAGACCCTGATCGATGCCGAAGGCTGGTGCTGGGGCTTCTGGGAAGGCATGGAGCTGCGCGCCGGTTCGTGGCAGGCGATCTTCGAGTCCGAGCAGGCCGCGCTGATGCGCCCACTGTACCTGCTGGGCGCCGACGAGATCGAGGAAGCCGAGCTGGCCGAGGTGGACAATCCGGTCAAGGCGCACAAGCTGGCGCTCGAGATCGAGCTCAACCTGCCGCTGGTCTACCGCTTCTGGCTGCCGCGCCGCAAGGCTGCCGTGCCCACCCTCAAGCGCGAGGAGCCGAAGGTCGGCCGCAATGACGACTGCCCTTGCGGCAGCGGCAAGAAGTACAAGAAGTGCTGCGGCGCCGACGCCAGCTAACGCTCAAGCGACCGCCGCCTGCGCCGTCTCGGCCAGGCGGCTTTGATACAGCGCCGCCACCAGGTCCGACTGGGTGACGATGCCGGCGAAGCGGTTTTCCCCGTCCACCACGGGGATATGGTGCAAGCCCGAATCGGCCATCAGCGGCACCAATTCGACGATCGGGGTATCGATCCTGGCCGTGGTCACCTTGGCCGTCATGATCTGCCCCACCACTTCCGGCTTTTCCGAATGCGTGCGCCCGCTCCTGCCGAGGAAATGGCGCAGGCGCGTGCCGATGGTGGACGGGTCGCCCATATCGCTGTGGGCCAGGAAATCGCTCTGCGAGACTATCCCGATCACCCGGCGCGCGCGGTTAATCACCGGCAGTGCGTGGACGCGGTGGTGGCGCATCAGGCGCCAGGCTTCGCCCAGTTCGGTGGCAAATTCCAGGGTCACCACATCGCGCGACATGATCTGCCCGCAGCTAATCACGCCGAAACGGCGCGTGTAAGCCTGCGATTCGGTGGCCGCGATGATGTCTTCGAGGTCGTCGCGGCTGACGTCGAGCACCTGGCCGTAGCGCGCCAGCACGACGTCCAGGTCCTCGCTGGTAAAACC
This sequence comes from uncultured Oxalobacteraceae bacterium, assembly GCA_946479705.1. The sequence continues at coordinate 1,368 of CAMLHI010000173.1, read as the reverse complement.
CAGGCGCGCACTCGGGTTGATGTCGGCCGTGGCGTGCGGATGCTGGGGCGCGGCCTGCTGGCGGTGCGGATAGCGCCGGCCGGTCAGGTTGTTGTAGAGCAGCGCGGCGCCCACCATCAGCACCGAATTGATCGCCACCGGTACCAGCACGAAACGGTAGCCCATTTCCAGCACGGCCGGACCGGCCACCACGGCCGTCAGCGCGATGGCGCCGCCGGGCGGGTGCAGGCAGCGCAGCACGAACATCAGGGCAATGGCCAGCGCGCAGGCGAGCGGCGCGGCCGCCAGCGGCGAGCCGATGTGCTGGGCGCAGGTGACGCCCACCACGGCGGCGATGGTGTTGCCCCCGACGACGGACCAGGGCTGGGCCAGGGGGCTGGCCGGCAGGCAAAACAGCAGCACCGCCGAGGCGCCGATCGGGCCGACCAGCCAGCTGGCCACGTCATTGTGCAACAGGGAACACAGGAAACCGGTGAGGCCCAAGCCCAGCAAGGCGCCCACGCTGGCGCGCCATTGTTCGGTACGGGAAGCGTTGGTGGCGGGCGGCAGCAGCGCGGCCAGCCAGCCGGAAGCGGAGGTCGACATAGAGGTAAGCGAGTTCAACAGGACCGACATTAAACCATACCCGGCCCCGGAAACGCACCAAAATTGTGCATTTTGGCAACGCATCCGCCTTGAGTTTTGCCAATAGGAAACACCTGTAGCACTCTTACCATGAGGGAATTCCAACCGAGGAGGCCTCATGGTCCGTATCTGCCTGGTGGCGAGCGCGCTCGCCCTGCTGTCCTGCCCCGTCCGCGCCGCGCCCGTGCGCTACTCCGACCTGTACGGCAAACAATGCCGCACCACCGACTTGACGCCGCGCGGCAGCTCGCGCGAATGCGCCGGGGTGGCCGGCTACCGCCTGGCCGTACACGACGACGACGACCACACCAGCGTCGACGTGATCGCGCCCAACCGGGCGGTGTATCCGCTGGCGTTCTGGGAAGTGGTCACGCTCGGCTACGCCTCGGTGGGCCAGAAGGCCGAATGGGTGATGGGCGCGCGCCGCGGCCATCCCATGCCCACCGCCCTGCTGGTGCGCCTGACCCGGCTCGACCAGCGCGATCCCGGCGAACTGGTGGCCGTGGCGCGCCTCGACCGCGACGGCGCCTGCGTGGTGTACAAGGGCGATATCGGGGCGCCCGGCGTCGAGGCAGCGGCCTACAGGGCGGCCACCGACGCGGGACGCAAATGCCTGGGGCCCTACACGGAAAATTGACTGTTTCGATTGTGGACAATTCGAATCGGAGGGCGCGAAGACCTGCGGTATGATGCTCGGATGAAGACGCTTCCGACTGCCTTGTTGATGCTGGGTGCGCTGTGCAC
>CAMLHI010000172.1 GCA_946479705.1 uncultured Oxalobacteraceae bacterium | reverse complement strand
GGCGTTCGATCAAAGTCGTCAGGCATACAGCAGCGGGGGCTGCGCCGGACTGGCGTGAGATGAAATCTCATGCGTCACCGGCTTCCCGTTTCACCCTCCGGCTGACCAGCAGGAGGGCACCATTCACGTAATGTGCAATATTTTACCTGCATTCCTGATTGCATTGACAAAAATCGTACACACCAAGCGCTGTGACGCGAGGTCCGCTGGCTCGACCGCGGCGGAAACGGCAGGCGCGAGGGCACTAGCTAGCGGCCCAACAGAACGCGTTCAACGGACGGACGCAACGCTTCCAATGAGGTAGTCGCCCGTACTGGAGATGGCGTCGCGAGGAGGTCGGCACAGACGCGTTGGCGTCGAGCCAAGCCGAATCGACCCACCCCCCCCCCACACGGCGTTGTTGCCATGTCGCAACATTCGATTGCGCGACATCGACGACGATGAACAGGCGCCAGCCCGCATCCAGGCGGCGAAGGAGGAAAATATGCCATTCGTGTATCGTGAAGTCGACCAGCTCTGGCACAAGCCGCTTGCAGGCTCGGGGACGTGCATCGACCTGATCAAGGAATACGTGCCGGGTCTCAAGGGACTCCCGACTTCAGCCTGGAAAGCCGGGCTCAACGTGATGGAGGCCGGGAGCAAGATTGTCAGAGGAACGGCGATAGCGACTTTATGTGATTGAACGATGAACGGCCGTGGATTCCCTGCAGGTCTCGCACTGGCGGTCGCCGGCGCGATGGCGTGGCTGTACAGCATGCCGCTTCCAGCGCGCAGCGCCGAACAACCCGCCGGCGAACAACGCTTTGACTGCCCACTTTGGCTCAAGCCGGACGCATTTGAAGCTGACCGGCAGCCGGAAGGATGGACGGCGGTGATGCCACAAGAATGGCGTCTGGACGGCGGCGGCCTGCTGCACGGTAAGCCAACTGAATCCGGCTACCTGAAGCCGGACGAGGCGAACATCACGAAAAAGGGCAGCCGGGAAACCGGCGTCACGCGCTGGAAGCTCGGTCCGCTGCCACACTCCCACGAGACCTGGCTGTACTGCGGCTATGGCCCGCTGCAGCTCGTCAAGCGTATTCCTGTCGAGGCCACCGAATGCACGGCGACGACTCATACCGAGCGCGGCGCTTTTATCGGAACCGTGTTCGTTTGCAAGTAGCTGGCCAGCGCCGGCATCTACTCTCGGAGGCAATATGGCAATCGACGTTTATCTACAAATCGAAGGCATCAAGGGCGAGTCCCGCGACGCGGGGCATTCAGACTGGATGGAGTGCGTGACCGTGGATCTGGGCGTGCATCAGCCCAAGTCCGCAGCCACGTCGTCGAGCGGCCACACGGTTGGCCGCTGCCATCACGACACGATCGTCATCGGCCGGCTGTCGGATATTGCCACGCCGATCTTGCTGCAAACGTGCGCGATGGGCAAGACCGTGCCGCGGGCACGGATTGAGTTCATGCGTACCGATAGCCAGGGCAAACCGGTCAAGTACTTCGAGATCGAGCTTGAGAACGTGCTGGTCGCCGAAATCGCGCCCGATGTGCGCGAGGGCCAGCCGCTGAGCGAACACCTGGCCCTGGCGTATTCGAAAGTTACATGGCGCTACACCCAGCGGAAGATTGGTGGCGGCACGGCCGGCGGACCGGCTTAAGACAATCTGGCAATCATTTGGCCTAGCGTGCCAAGCAACGATCGACCGCCAGCACCCCGGGCGCTGACACCGCCAGCAGCGGCATCAGCCAGGACAATGCCGCGCCGGCCAGCCACCAGCCCGGGCCGAACGCGCGCCATGCTCCCCGCGGCACCTCCGGCAGCGAGAGCGTCCCTTGCCGCCTGCGTTTGAAGTACATGACCCAGCCCGATACCAGGGAAAACAGCACGCCCAGCCCGAAGGCCAGCAGCACGGCCTGGTTCCACCATCCCAATTCGCCGCGGTGGAACGGTATGCCCACCCCGGTTGCCTTGCCGAACAGGGTTTGCTGGTCCCAGCCGGACTGGTACAGCACGGCGCCGCTGTAAGCGTCGAGCGCCAGGTCCAGGCGCCGCGCAGGCTGGTTGCGGTTCATTACCGACGCGCGCCATACGCCGGACTGCCCGCGTGGCGGCGTCAGCTGCCACGATGCTCCGGGCGCCACGGCACGCGCCTTTTCCAGCACTGCCTGCCAGGACAATGACTGTTGTCCTTCAACTGGATGCGAGGCCAGGCCGCGCGGCATTTGCGGGCCAGCCTGGCCCGCGACGTCGCGCAGTATCCTGACCTGGTCGCCGGCATATTTGCTCCAGGTGAGCCCGGTTAGCAGGATCGCCAGGCTGACCACGCCCAATGCCACGCCGAGGAACGCATGCCATTGGCGCCATGCCGCGCGGCCGCTGCGCCCGGTCCGCGGTATCGACGCCGTCGGCCACCACAGGCAGACACCGGTCACCAGCATCACCAGCAGCCAGCTGGCCGCCAGTTCGATCATCCAGCGCCATCCTTCGCCCTGCAGCAGGCGCGAATGCAATCGCTTGGCCCAGTTGCTGAAGCGCTCGCCGTTGGCCTGGGTGCCAAGCACGGCGCCATTGGCCGGGTCGACAAACACGGTGACCGCGTCCGAAGGCATGCCGAACGACGGCTTGCGCGGCGCTGGCGCCGGCCCGTGGCCGCCGCCATGGTGCTGGTGGGCGTCCGCCGCGCCATCCTGGGGAACGAAGCTCACCTTGACCGACTCGCCGGAGAGCGCAGGCACGAGCACCGAATGCAGCGAGGTACCGGCCGGCGCGCCGCGCTGCGCCGCCGCCACCAGTTCGTCGATCGCGCGCGCCTGCGCGACGGGCGCAACCCGCTCGAGATGGCCATACAGGACTTGTTCGATCTGCGGCGTGAAGATGTAAAGAATGCCTGTCAACGCGGCGACCAGGGCGAACGGCGTCGACACCAGGGCCGCCCACCAGTGGATGCGCCATAACAAGGCGGCGCGGGCGCCTTTCAGCGAGGGCTGCTTCATGTGCTTACTTTCCATAGGTATAGGTCAGGCCGAGCATCACGCTGCGCGGTGCGCCCGGCGTGTACTGGTTTTGGGCATTCGGATTGTAGTTGCCTGTGCCCGAATACGAACTGGACGCCGAATCGGCATAGCGGCGGTCGGTCAGGTTGCGTGCCTGCGCCCAGGCTTCCCATGCATTGCCAAGCTTGTAGCTGGCGCGCACGTTCAAGAGCGTGTGGCCGGCGTATTCGACGGTATTGGCGTTGTCCATCCAGTAGCGGCCCAGATGCACCATTTCGAACGCCACCCGGGCGCCCGTTGCCGGCCTGAAGCCGATTTCCGCCGACGTCACGTCGCGCGGCGCCTGCGGCATCTTGTTGCCGGAATAGTCCTGGGCGGCCGAGACGCGGTACTGCAGGTAGCGATGGCTGGCGATGGCCGTGCTGAAGCGCGCGTCAAACGGCCCGCTGTCATAGTTCAGTCCCAGTTCCAGGCCCTGGCTGCGGGTGCGGCCGGCGTTGCGGTTTTCGCTGTTGCCGGGCGATTCCGTGTAGCTGACGATCGTATCGCGGCCGGTCAGGCGGTACAGCGCCGAGTCGAGGCGCAATGCCCCGCCCAGGAATGCCAGACGCAGGCCCAGTTCGGCATTGCGGTATGTGGCCGGGTGCAGGTCTGGAATGCCGGTCTTGCCGTAAAGCTGGCTAACCTCGGGCGGCGTAAAGCCGTTGCTGAAATTGGCATAGGCATTGGCGTTGTGGCCCAGCACATAGCTGGCGCCAAGCTTCGGGCTGAAACGCGCAAAGCTGCGCTGTTCGTCCGGTGCGCCAAAATTGACGCTGCCGGCAGGCGCCAGGCGGTTATGGTAGTCGTAGCGGATGCGATCGGAGCGGCCGCCGGCAACCAGGTGCAGGTTCTGGATTGGCATCAGTTCCCATTGCGCGAACAGCGCCGTGTTGGCGATATCGGTCTGGTAGTTGCGCACGCCCAGCGGCTGGATCGCGCTCGCCAGCGTATAGCTCAGATAGCGGCCGGAAGCGACATCGCGGACGATATTCAGATTGTCGCTGACATAGGGATTGTCGCTGCGGTCGATGTACACGCCAGCCACCACGCGGCTGTTCAACCAGGCGAATTCCTGCTGGTGCTTCAGGTCGACGCCGCGCGAATCGACGTGGTTGTTGTTGATGGTGCCTTTGCATGCGGCGCCCACGCAGCCGCCGATCGTATAGCTGGGGATCTGGCCATGGTCGTTGCGCCGTGCGAACAGCGTCACCGTCGTGGTACCGCCGGCCATCGTCGCCCCTTCCCACGCCACATTGGCGCGCGTGGTCAGGTCCTTGCGGTAGGTGAAGGTATTCAAGCTCTTGCCGCGGTTGTGCAGGTAATCGTTTTCGAACACGCTCCCGGTCATGGCGGAATCGAGGTCTGTGCGCACCAGCGTGGCGCGCAGCACCGCCATGCCTGGCAGCGCATAGTCGGCGCGCAAAGTGAACGAATCCTTGTCTCCATAGCTGTATTGCTGCCAGTTATTCCGGCTGCGGCGTGTGCTGTAGTGGGAAAAGCGCAGGCCGAAATCTCCCCAGGCATTGCTGACCGACGTGTCGTAGCGCGTGTAGCCGCTGACGGCTTCCCGCCGCGCACCGGCGCTGGCATACGGCGTGCCCGACGGCGCCGCAGTCAGCGCATTGATGGCGCCGCCTACCGCATTGCTGCCATACAGCGACGACGCCGGCCCTTTGACCACTTCCACCGCATCACTGCCGGCGATATTCATTTCGTTGAGTGAGTTGTGGTTAAACACGCCCAGCGGGCGAATCGGAATGCCGTCTTCCAGGTACTGGTAGACCGCATTGGTGCTGATGGGCTGCCGGATGCCCATGCTGTGCTGCTCATTGCCAAGATCGTTCCAATACACGCCGGCGATGCGATTGAGCACATCGCCCATGGTTTTCGGCTTGTCGCGTTGCAGGGCATTGCGGTCGGCCACGCCAATGGCACTGGACGTTTCAGACAGTTTGGTGGCGGCGCGGGCACCGCTGATTACCACGGTTTCGATCGATTCGGAATCGTCCGCCTGAGCGGCACCGGGAAAGGCGCTCAGCACAGCGAGCAGGGCCGCCGGCAGGGCGGCGATATGGTTTGACGAATGCATGTAGGCTCTCGTGTTCGGGTAGCTGGCCATAGAGGCCAGGGGCAAGCGCGGACGGCAAGATTCGCTGGCGGCCTGACGGGCGAAGTCGCCCGCCTCAAGCCATCATCGGCGAAGCAGGCTTGATCGGCCTTGAAGTACCAGCATGGAGAACTTTGAGCGGCCACATGGCGCCATGGCGTGCAACGCGCTAAGTCGATGCAGTGATTTGGCCAGGCGCCATCCGGGCCGCTTTCCAGCCAGCACAGGCAAGTGCGGACTGCAGCTCAATGGTCAGCTGGCGTGAACAGGGGGAGCGCGGGGATTGGCGGCTGCCCAGGAGT
>CAMLHI010000171.1 GCA_946479705.1 uncultured Oxalobacteraceae bacterium | reverse complement strand
GCGCCATTCCAGCCGGTATAGCTGTCGGGCAGGTCGGCATTGTCCTTGAACGGCATTTCCAGGGTCAGCGCCAGGCAGCCGAAGGTGTGGCCGATGTATTTCGAGGCCAGGGTCAGCACGTCGGCGCTGTACTTGCTGGCCGGATAGCCGTGCACGTTCTGGAAGTCGGGACTGGCCGCCATGTACTGGGCCACGAAGGCTTGCTGCAGCGCGGCCTGCTCAGGCGAAAAGGTGTCGAGCATTTCATTACCGGCCACAAAGTTGTACGGCTTTTCCTCGTCGCCATGGATGTCGAAAAACATGTCGCAACCTACTTCGTGGATCTTGTTCTTCACGCACAACACCTCCGGACTGCGCTCGGCGCTGGGCGTCATCCATTCGCGGTTCAGGTTGGCGCCGGCCGCATTGGTGCGCAGGTTGCCGCGCACGCCGCCATCGGGATTCATGTTCGGCACCACGTAGAACACGGCGCGCTGGAGCAGCTTGCGCGCGAGCGGATTGGCACTGTCGAGCAGGGCGTCGAGCAAGCCTTCGATGAACCATTCGGCCATGGTCTCGCCCGGATGCTGGCGCGCGATGAACCAGATTCTTTTGGCGGCGGCGGGATTGCCCACCACCACCAGGTTCATGTCGCGGCCGTCGACCGAACTGCCGATGTCGTGCACCCGCGCCAGCGGATTTTCCGCCACCTCGCCCAGCAGGCGCAGGTGGCGCTCGAACGAATAGGGCTCGAAATACGCGTAGTACACACTGTCGAGCTCGGGCGTGTGGTTGATCGTCATGACCTGGCCGTCGAAACTGGTCGGTACGCGGAACCAGTTTTCGGTGTCGTAGCTGGCCACCGCCTGGTAGTTGCGGAAGCCGGCCGGATAAGTGGCCTGGCCGGCATTGAGCAAGCGGATGGTGCAGGCCTGGCCGCGCGCGCCCTGCAGGCGGAAATGAAACCACTGATAAATGTCGGCGTGCGAATCCTTGCGCAGTTTCAGGTCGATCTGGCGGGCGCTGTCGGCCTGCACCACCTCAATCGCGCCGGAATCGAACTGCTGGCTAATCTTGATCATCGTATTCCTCGTGGGGGGGGCAAATCAGACGCCGACATCCATCAGGTCGGCGCGGTAGACCAGCATCAGCTGGCGCATCAGCTCGACGTTCTGCTGGCTGAGCAGCAAGGTGATGTCGGCGTGCGCATCGAGTTTCATGGTCATGCGCAAGCCTTCCTTGGACACCAGGCAATTGACACTCAGAACGCGGGGAACATCACGCTGCCAGTCGTCCTGGCTGATGGCCGGCATGCCCGAGGGTGGCGCACTGAGCGGCTGGGCGGTGGGGGGAACATGTTCGAGCAGCCAGAACACCACGGAAGCGGGAAAGATCACGAGACAGTCGCGCGCTGCCTTGCAGGCAAACTTGGCGAGCAGAATATTGCCTACGCGATCGCAATGCATGTGCATGGAACGCACTTCGCGGACGAGGGCTGGTTTCACAACGGCTTTCCTATGAAAAAGAATGGCGCGTCGATTTTACCGCATCCCCTCTGAAGGATGGCGCAACAGACAACAAAACGGGGAGCGCGCTCCCCGTGGAAAACCCGGTGCCGGCTGGCCGGCGGCCCGGCTTAGCGCGACTTGTCGGTGCCGGAACGGCCGCCTTGCTTGCTGCCGCCGGAGCTGGACTCCGACTGGCGGTTGCCGTGGCTCATGCTGCCGGCGCGGCGCGCCTCTTCGGACGTGAACTCGTGGGCGGTGCCCTTCTCGTGGGCAGCCTTGCCGCCCTCGCTGGCGATGGCGCGCTGGCGCTCCGGATCCATCGATGCAAAGCCGCGGTTGCTGGTGCCCGCCCCGCTCTGCTTGTTACCGCCCTGCTTGCTGCCACCTTGCTTGTTACCCTGGTTAGCCATGGTCATCTCCTTGAATGATTCACTCTCCCGACAAGCCCGCCGGCATTGCGCCGATGAGCGGCCAAGAAAATCCATCTTAGGCAGGGCCGGTCAACTCGGCTATAGGACTGGACCAGAGGCATATGTAGGACGAACACCTACATAGTTGCCGTTAGCTATACATTGTTGCGGGAACCGCTGCGAACAGTCCTACAGTGCCACGCGCCGTCCTCCGATGACGCACTCGAGCGTGGCGGCGCATGATGGTCCGGCTGGCAAGGCCGCGGCGGATTGCGTGGACTGGACAGCGGGCTGTCCCTCCCCCGCGCCGCCTTGCCTGCATTTCCGATCAACAGGAGGAGCATCTGATGAATTCAAACCAGCGAAGCGAGGTCAACAACCAGTCCAGCAATGGCGGCAATGAAAAATCCGTCTCGTCCTCGCGCGGCGGCACGGTGGAAAAGGACAATCTCAATCCGGACATGCAGCGTTCCGGCACCCTCAACGGCGAGGGTCAGGTCAATCGCCAGAGCGGCGCCAGCAGCGACCGCGACGGTTCCCAGACCGGCTGCCGGCAGCAGGCCGAGCCGCCGGTGCACGAATCGAACGATGCCGCCGGCGGCTATCCGCGCAGCCCGGGCGGCGCCAACCAGCTCGATGCCGACGAGAAAATGGACGAGGACACCGGCTTTTCGCGCGGCAACCGGCAAGCGGCCGAAATCGACGAAGGCAGCCGCCAGGAGCGCCAGAGCAATGTGGGGCGGCGCAGCGACATGACGCCCGATTAGATGGCTTGGCGGCGCCGGGCGCCGATCATCCTTCCCGGCAAGCGGCTGCAAGTTCCCGCGATCGCGTGAGTTCTGTTTGAGCCAGCACATGAAACTGCTCAGCACATAAGCGCACGGCGTGGTGTCCAAGCTGGTATGACGACACACCAGCACATCACGGACAGCGCGCTGCTGCGCGGCGAAATGCGGCAACTCCTGGCGGGGTTCAGCGGGCGCATCGGCGCGGCCATCCTGTGCCTGCTGGTGGCCAAGCTGGCCACGGTGGCGGTGCCGCTGCTGCTCAAGCGCATCATCGACGCCTTCGCCCAGCCGGCAGCGCTGGCGCAGCTGCCGCTGTACCTGCTGGCAGGCTACGCCCTGGTGCGCTTTCTCGCCACCCTGTTCAACGAACTGCGCGACCTGCTGTTTGCCCGCGTCACCCTGCGCACGGTCGCCGTCTATGCCCACAAGACCTTCGTCCACCTGCACACGCTCACGCCCGCCTTCCACGCGCGGCGCCAGATCGGCGCGCTGCTGTCCGAGATCGACCGCGGCAGCAACGGCATCGCCTACCTGCTTGGCGTGGCGCTGTTCACGGTGGTGCCCACCCTGATCGAAATTGGCCTGGTGCTGGCCGTCATGCTGGGCCGCTACAGCGCCTGGTTCTCGCTCATCATCGCGCTGACCTTTTTGGCCTATGCCGGCTTCACGCTCGGCTTCACCAGCCGGCGCGTACTCTACCAGCGCCGCGTCAACAAGCTCGATGCGCGCGCCAAGGGCCACCTGGCCGACAGCCTGCTCAACTACGACACCATCAAGTACTTTTCCAACGAAACGCTGGAGGCACAGCGCTTTCGCGCGCGCATGCGCAGCTGGGAGCTGGCCGGCATGGGCAACCAGCGCGCCCTGTTCACCCTGCACGTGGGGCAAAGCGCCGCGATCGCCGTCGGCGTGGCCGCCATCATGATGCTGGCCGGCCACGCGGTCTGGCGCGGCGGCATGCGCGTAGGCGACATGCGCGTCGGCGACATGGTGCTCATCAACGCCTACGCGCTCCAGGTCTGCCTGCCGCTCAACGCACTCGGCTTCGTCTATCGCGAAGCGCGCGACGCGCTCGTCAATGCCGAGCGCCTGCTCGAGCTGCTGCGCGAACGGCCCGAAGTGACCGATCCGCCCGGCCTGCCCTGGCTGCGCGCGCGGGGCGGCGAAGTGCGCTTCGAGCACGTCAGCTTCCACTACGACCCGGCCCGGCCCGTGCTGCGCGACGTCAGCTTCGAAGTGCCGGCCGGGTGCACCGTGGCGGTGGTGGGGCGCAGCGGCTCGGGCAAGTCGACCCTGGCGCGCCTGCTGCTGCGCTTCTACGACCCGGCCGAGGGCCGCATCCTGATCGACGGACAGGACAGCCGCGCCGTCAGCGCCGCCAGCGTACGCCAGGCCATCGGCGTGGTGCCGCAGGAAACCGCCCTGTTCAACGACACCATCGGCTACAACATCGCCTATGGCCGGGTCGGCGCCAGCCGCGCCGACATCGCCGCCGCCGCCCGCGCGGCCCACCTGCACGAGGCCATCGAAGCGCTGCCGCAAGGCTACGACACCCGCGTGGGCGAACGCGGCGTGGCCCTGTCGGGCGGCGAACGGCAGCGCATCGCCATCGCCCGCGCCATCCTCAAGGACCCGCCCATCCTGATCTTCGACGAAGCCACGTCCGCGCTGGACGCCGACGCCGAACACGCCATCGAGCGCGAACTGCACCGCCTGTCGCACCAGCGCACCACCCTGGTCATCGCGCACCGGCTCGCCAGCGTGGTCGGCGCCCACCAGATCCTGGTCATGGAGCGCGGCCGCATTGCCGAGCGCGGCAGCCATGCCGACCTGCTGCGCAGCAAAGGGCTGTATGCGCGCCTGTGGCTGCTGCAACAGCGCATGGACCGGCAACAGCAATGGGAGCGCGAGCCGCTCGGGGAGAATCCATGAGACCGCTGCACATCCTGACCTGGCATACCCACGGCAGTTACCTCTACTACCTGAGCCAGGTCCCGCATCACTTCCACGTTCTCAGCAAGCCGGACCGTCCGCCCGGCTACGCGGGCCGGCATGGCCATTTCCCCTGGGGACCGAACGTGCACGACCAGCCCGCCGCCCAGGTCAGGGATCAGCAATTCGACTGCATCGTGTTCCAGGACGACGCGCAATACGAGCGCGACCAGTACGAACTGCTCACGCCGGCCCAGCGCGCGCTGCCACGCATCTACATCGAACACGATCCGCCCCGCGCGCACCCCACCGACAGCCGCCATCCAGTCGACGATCCCAATGTGGTGCTGGTGCACGTAACCCATTTCAACGCGCTGATGTGGGACAGCGGGCGCAGCCCCACGCGGGTGATCGAACACGGCGTGCTGGTGCCCGAGCAGGTGCAGTACAGCGGCGAGCTGGCGCGCGGCCTGGTCGTCATCAATCACCTGGCCCGGCGCGGGCGCCGGCTGGGCGCCGACCTGTTCGAGGCGGCGCGCCGGATCACCCCGCTCGACCTGGTCGGCATGGCCGCCGAGGAATCGGGCGGGCTGGGCGAGATCGAGCACGCCTTGCTGCCGCGCTTCGCGGCGCGCTACCGCTACCTGTTCCACCCGGTGCGCTACACCAGCCTGGGCCTGGCCGTGATCGAAGCGATGATGGTCGGCCTGCCGGTGGTGGCGCTGGCCACGGCCGAGATGGCCACCGTGATCGACAACGGCTTTTCCGGCTTCATCGATACCGACGTGGCGCGCCTGCACGCGCACATGCAGCGCCTGGCAGGCGACCCTGCGCTGGCGCGCGAACTGGGCGCCAACGC
>CAMLHI010000170.1 GCA_946479705.1 uncultured Oxalobacteraceae bacterium | reverse complement strand
GCTTTTGCTTGTACGGCAGGTACAGGTCTTCCAGGCGGGTCTTGTCTTCGGCGTGGGTAAGCGCGTCGAGCAATTCCGCGGTCATCTTGTTCTGTTCGGTGATCGAGGCGATCACAGCGGCGCGGCGGTCCTCCAGCTCGCGCAGGTAGCGCAGGCGCTCTTCCAGCAGGCGCAGCTGGATGTCGTCCAGCCCGCCGGTGGCTTCCTTGCGGTAGCGCGCGATGAAGGGCACGGTGGCGCCTTCGTCGAGCAGGGCGATGGCGGCGGCCACCTGAATCGGTTTGGCGGAGAGTTCTACGGCGAGGCGTTGTTCGATAGTGGGCAGCATGGGAACGTCCAGGTGAGTCAAGCCGGCCATGATACGCAATCCGCGCGCGCTGCGCCAATGTCCGCCCTCCAGCGGCAAGTGGCCCATGCACTATAGAATCGAAAGTACCATATTGATATTTCGCAAATAACCAACGGGTTGATTGTGAGAGGAACAGAACAGAACACGAACGCCCGTATGTCGGATAATATCGGCTGTTGTCTCTCCCGATATTGCCATTAGAAAACAATGCACACGATGGATTTTACCCGCGACCTCCCCCGCGAAGGACAGACCCCGGCCACGCCCGCCGGCGCCCCGGACAAGGCCGTGAACGGCCTGTCGGCGCCGATCGCGAGCTGGCTGCAACGGGTCGAGGCGGCAGCGCATCCCCAGCCCAAGCTGGAGCTCGAAGTCAAGGATCCCAAGCTGGCGCACTATAAATTTGTCTACGTGCTGGCCCCCACCAGCGGCGGCCGCCACGTGGCGCTGTGCCTGTGCAAGGCGCGCCTGCGGCCCAACGGCGAGGTGGCGGCGGCCAGCCCGGTGAGCGAAGTGTTTTCCCTGCTGTCGGCCCCGCCCGCCTATCTGGAGGGCGACGATGAAGACCTGGTGCGCTTCTTCATTGCCATGCGCAGCGGCGGCTCGTCCCAGGGCGGCGGCGCGACCGAGCCCAAGGGCAAGGTCGGGGCCATCCTGCTGCACATGCTGCTGGAACAGGAAAAACTGCTGTGGGCGAACTCCTGGAGCGACATGGCCAATGGCCTGATCTATCCGCTCAAGGCCGGCCCGGTGCGCGACGCCAACCTGGTGTGGCGCGACGAAGGGCGCACGGCCAAGCTGGGCTGGGCGGTGCAGCCCGCCGGCAACGCCAACCACATCGGCGCCGACCAGATCGACTACATGCTGCCGACCGATCCGCCCTGGTATATCGACAATCTGTCCTGCGGCGCGCTGAACCTGAACCGCGGCGGCGTGGACATTTCCCTGGCCGACCTGCAAGCCCTGGTGGCCCAGGCGCCCATGCTGACCGGCAACGACAAGAAGCGCGTGTCGCAATTGCTGCTGGCGCACGGCCTGCAGCAACTGATGCCGCTGCCGCAGCCGCTGACCCAGCGCCTGCGCGACGACGTCAAGCCGCACGCCCATTTTCTGCTCGACAGCGTGGCCCTGCCCGACGGCAGCCACCAGCGCTGGCACGATTACGCCGTGCTGTCCTTCGACTACGATGGCGAGCGGGTCTCGTTCGACCCGGCCCAGCGGGTGGTGCGCCAGATCGGCGATGTCACCGAGGTGATCGCGCGCGACGCCCAGGCCGAGGCCGACGCCCTCGCCCAATTGAGCAAGCTGGGCTTCCGCAAGCCGGCCACCCCACCCCTGAATGCCCTGTCGGGCGCGCTGCAGCTCGATAGCCAGGCGCACTGGCTGCGCTTTGCCGAAGGCGAGCTGCACGGCCTGTCCGAGCACGGCTGGCACATCAAGAAATCGTCCAAATACCGCTACGACGTGGTCGCCGTGGAAGACTGGTATGCCGACATCGACGAACCGGTGGAAGCGGGCAATGCCTGGTTCGAGCTGGAGCTGGGCATCGTGGTCAACCAGACCAAGGTGCCGCTGCTGCCGGTGCTGGTGCAGCTGATCCGCAACGCCCCCACGGATTTCGATCCGCAGGTGCTGGCCGTGCATGCCGACCTCGACCAGATGCTGGCCACCCTGCCCGACGGCGTGCGGGTGGCCCTGCCCTGGGGCCGCCTGAAACCCATCCTCGGCACCCTGGGCGAGCTGTATTTCAACGACAAGATCAAGAACAAGGTGCGGCTGTCGACCCTGGACGCCGGCCGCCTGGACGAGCTGGCGCGCGGCACGCCGCTGCACTGGACCGGCGGCGAACAGCTGCGCGAGACCGGGCGCAAGCTGTCCCAGTTCGGCGCGGTGCAAAAGGTGCCGGCCCCGGCCGGCCTGCAAGCGACCCTGCGCGATTACCAGGCCGACGGCCTGGCCTGGATGCAATTTCTGCGCGAATACGACCTGGCCGGCATCCTGGCCGACGACATGGGCCTGGGCAAGACGGTGCAGACCCTGGCCCACATCCTGACCGAAAAGGAAGCCGGGCGCCTGACCCGGCCGGCGCTGGTGATCGCCCCCACCAGCCTGATGACCAACTGGCTGGACGAAGCGGCCCGTTTCGCGCCCAGCCTGCGCGTGCTGCTCTTGCAGGGCAAGGAACGCCTGGACCTGTTCGACAGCATCGACCGGGTCGACGTGGTGCTGACCACCTACGCGCTGCTGCCGCGCGACGAGGAAAAGCTGCGCGAGCACGAGTACCACCTGGTGATCCTGGACGAATCGCATTACATCAAGAACAACCGCTCCAAGGCGGCGCAGACGGCCGGCCAGCTCAAGTCGCGCCATCGCCTGTGCCTGACCGGCACGCCGCTGGAAAACCACCTGGGCGAGCTGTGGTCGCAATTCCATTTCCTGCTGCCGGGCCTGCTGGGCGACGAAAAGACCTTCAACAGCCAGTTCCGCCATCCGATCGAGCGCCAGGACGACCCGCTCCGGCGCGCCCTCCTGAACCGCCGCATCAAGCCTTTCCTGCTGCGCCGGACCAAGGACAATGTGGCCAAGGAATTGCCGCCCAAGACGGAAATGGTGCGCAAGGTGGAATTGTCGGGCGCCCAGCGCGACCTGTACGAAACCGTGCGCCTGGCCATGGACAAGAAAGTGCGCGACGAGATCGACAAGAAAGGCGTGGCGCGCAGCCAGATCGTGATTCTCGAAGCGCTGCTGAAACTGCGCCAGGTGTGCTGCGATCCGCGCCTCGTGAAAGCCTTGCCGCCCAAGAAGAAGGACAGCGGCTCGGCCAAGCTGACCGACCTGATGCAGATGGTCGACGACCTGCTCGAGGAAGGCCGCAAGATCCTGGTGTTTTCCCAGTTCACCAGCATGCTGGCGCTGATCGAGGAAGAACTGGAAGCGCGCGGCATCCGCTACGCCCTGCTCACCGGCGACACCAAGGACCGCGCCGCCCAGGTGGCGGCCTTCCAGCAGGGCGCGGTGCCGATTTTCCTGATCAGCCTGAAAGCCGGCGGGGTGGGCCTGAACCTGACCGCGGCCGATACCGTCATCCACTACGATCCGTGGTGGAACCCGGCGGCGGAAAACCAGGCCACCGACCGCGCCTGGCGCATCGGCCAGGACAAGCCGGTCTTCGTCTACAAGCTGATCGCCAAGGGCACGCTGGAAGAAAAGATCCAGCTTTTGCAGCAAAAGAAATCCGACCTGGCCCAATCCATCCTGGCCGAGGGCGAATCGCAGAAGATGAGCCTCACCCAGGAAGACTTGCAAGCCATTTTTGCCCCGCTGGAGGAATGAGAGGGAATGCGAAGCCGGGGGCGGCATGGACAAAGCCGCCACCGTGATTACCTCGACAATATTGTCGATGACATCGGCGTCTTACATTGGCATATACTATCGGTTTGCAAGAGCCCGGTAGAACCGGGGCTTACCCGGAGGATAGTCGATGACCCGCAGCGCCCGCCTTACCCCCGCCCCCGTGCCGCCTCCCGTGGCCGCGGCGGACCAGGACAGCGCCTTTCGCGCCATTGCCGAACTGCGCGGCGATGTTGCCTTCATCATCGACTGCGCCACCGGACTGCCGACCTATGTCAGCCCGGCCAGCCTGACGCTGATCGGCTACGGCCTGGCCGATTTCGCCGCCCACATGAGCGGCAGCGCGCCCGACAGTACCCTCAACGAACTGTGCGGCGGCCTGGCCGAGCGCCTGCGCCGCTTCGGCGAGGGCGACAACAGCCGCAAGCGGGTGGTGCGGCGCCTGGCCCAGCGCTGCCGCAACGGCCGCAGCCTGCCGCTGGAAGTGGTCTCGACCATCCTGACCGGGGCCGATGGCCAGCCGGACCGGCTGGTCGGCCTGGTGCGCGACGTCAGCGAGGAACACGAGCGCCTGGAAGAACAGCGCCGCTTCGCCAGCATGCTCAACCATGAATTCCGCACGCCGCTCTCGACCATCGACGGTGCCATCCAGCGCCTGGAAGTGACCGGCGCCCATGCCGACGAGCCGACCCGGCTGCGCTACAAGAAGATTTCCAGCGCCGTCGACCAGCTCATCGGCATGCTCGACCAGTACCTCTCGCCCGACCGTCTCGAACAGATCGGCTACAAACCGCGCGCCAATTCGGTCGAGCCGCGCCAGTTATTGGAAGAAGCGGCCCAGCAGCTGCGCGCGGCCGGGCGCCCGGTCAGCGTCGATGGCGGCGACCTGCCGGCCAGCCTGCGCTGCCAGCCGGACGGTTTGCGCATGGCGCTCAAGGTGGTGGTCGACAATGCCCTGCAGTATTCGCCGCCGCACAGCCCGGTGGCCCTGTCCGGTCGGCAAATGGACGGCGGCGTGGCCCTGATGGTGCGCGACGAGGGGCCGGGCGTGCCGGACGACGAGGTGGGCCATATTTTCGGCAAGGCTTACCGCGCCCGCAACGCCCACGGCAACGGTTCCGGCCTGGGCCTGTACATGGCCCGTTCCGTGGTGGAAGTGCACGGGGGCAGCATCAGCATGCGCAATGTGGCGCCGGCGGGTGCGGAATTCCGCATTTGGCTGCCCACGCAACGGTCGGCCGGGAAATATGTTGCGCCAAAAGTGAGCAACTGTGATAATTCTTTTAATCAACAAACCAGGGTAGGCGCTGAGCAGAAGTAAGCATGGCTCACGGTGCACGCAACAAAGAAGAATGGCCATCGCATGACCCAGATACTGATCGTTGAAGACAATGGCGATTATGCCGCCGACATGGCCGAGTTCCTCGTCGAACTCGACCATGAGGTGGCGATCGCCACCAGCGCCGGCGAAATGTGGGCGGCCCTGACCAAGACCCCCACCGCGGTGGTGGTACTGGACCTCGGCCTGCCGGACGAGGATGGTTTCAATGTCATCCCGCGCATGCGCCAGCTGTACCCGGAAATCGGCCTGCTGGTGCTGACCGGACGGGTGGCGTTCGACAACCGCATCCTCGGCCTGCGCCTGGGTGCGGACCACTATCTCACCAAGCCGATCAAGTTCCCCGAGCTGGCCGCGCACATCGAGGCGCTCGACCGCCGCGTCCGCCCGGCCGAGCCGGCCCCGCAGCCGAGCAAGTGGACGTTGAAAGTGAGCGCTCGCCAAC
>CAMLHI010000169.1 GCA_946479705.1 uncultured Oxalobacteraceae bacterium | reverse complement strand
CCCGGCCGGACGTCCGCCCCGCCGCCGTTTCCCTGCCGCGACAGGCGCGGCCGTTTTCATGGACACCGCCCCGACAAGTGAGTATCCTGCGAGTAATATGCACAGTGTCGGACGCCGGCGTTCCCGCCGCGTCCCCATCGCCACCGCCCCATGCCCAATCCCCTGTCTGCCCGCTCACTTCGGCGCCTGCTGGCCGGCGCCTTGCTGGCGGCGGCCGCGTGCGGCAATGCGGCCGAGCGCTGGGACCGCCTGTCCACGCCGCTGTTCAATCACCTCGGCCTGAAAGACGGCCTGCCGCACCCGGTGGCGATGGCGCTGGCCCAGGACGGCGACGGCTACATCTGGGTCGGCACCCAGCGCGGACTGGCGCGCTGGGACGGCTACCGCATGCGCAGCTACCTGCACGACGGCGCCGACGCCGGCTCGCTGCCGGCCGATTTCGTGCAAACCCTGCATGTCGATCCGCAGGGCCGCCTGTGGGTCGGCACCGCCAGCGGCGGACTGGCCATGTTCGACAAGCGCAGCGAACGCTTCGTGCGCTTCGGCGATGGCGCCAAGGGGCTGGCCAGCCAGGCCGTTACGGCGATTGCCAGCGATAGCCAGGGGGTGCTGTGGATCGGCGGCGCGGGCGGCCTGGACCGGCTCGATCCGCGCAGCGGCGCCATCGCCCACGTGCCCATAGCCGGCGCCGACGCGCCGGTACGCGCGCTGCGGGTGGACCGCCACGGCGATCTGTGGATCGGCACCGTGGGCGGCCTGGCGCGCCGCGACGGCGCCAGCGGGGCGATTGCGCCGGTTCTGGTGCGCGGCCACGACGGCGCCAGCGTCAAGGACGCGGTCCTGGCCCTGGCCGAAAACAGCCGCGGCCAGATCGCCTTCGGCACCCTGAAAAGCGGGATCGGGGTGGTCGACGCGGACCGCGCCGGCGCCGCCATCGCCGACATCGGCAATGTGCGCGACGTCGGCGCCAACATGGTCCTGGCGCTGGCCGAGGCGGTGCCCGGCCGCTGGTGGGCCAGCACCTACGGCGGCGGCATCATCGAACTGGACGCGGCCAGCGGCAAGGGCCGCCGCATCCAGCACCAGCCCGCCGTGCCCAACAGCCTGGGCAACGACCGCACCGCCGCCCTGCTGCGCGACGCCAGCGGCCTGCTGTGGGTGGCCAACGAACGCAGCGTCGACTTCCACAACCCGGCCAACCGCGCCGTCGAGACCGTGTACGGCTCGGAAGGCATGCTGGAAGCGGCGGTATCGGCGGCCATGAGCGATGCGGCCGGCCGGGTGTGGCTCGGCCTGGCCGACCAGGGCATCGACCTGGTCAACCCGGACGGCGCGCGCACTGTCCTGCAGCGCCCCGACCCGGCCAAGCCCGACAGCGCGCTGCCCAACCGGATGGTGCTGGCCCTGGCCGAAGCCGAGCCGCAGGAAGCCTGGATCGGCACCCAGCTCGGGCTCTACCACACTTCCCTGCACGGCCAGCGCGTGCGCCGCGTGGCCCTGCCGCTGGCCAATCCCTACCCGCGCGTGGGCAGCGTGCTGGCGCGCGAGGGCGAACTGTGGCTAGGCACCTTCGACGGCTTGCTGCGTTACGACCCGGCCAGCGGCGCCGTGCGCAGCTACACCCAGGGACCGGCGGGCCTGTCCGACAACCGCGTCCAGGTGCTGGCCGCGGCGCCCGGCAATGTGCTGTGGATCGGCACCCGCAATGGCTTGAACCGGCTCGACCTGGCCAGCGATCGCATCGAACGCATCGCCGCCCGGCCCTCCACGCCCGGCGGGCTGGCCGACCCGGTGATCACCGCCCTGGCCATCGACGCCCAAGGCAGGCTGTGGGTCGGTTCGCACGGCGGCGGCATCAGCGTACTGGAGTCGCGCAACGCCGCCGGCGTGCCGGTGTTTCGCCACCTCGGCCTGGCCGACGGCCTGCCCAGCGAAGCGGTGGCCTCGCTGCGCCTGGGCAGCGACGGGCGCATCTGGGCCTCGACCACCGACGGCCTGGCCACCATCGACACCGCCACCCTCAAGGTGCGCGCCCTGCGCGCCGCCGATGGGGTGGGCGTGCCGACCTTCTTCCAGGGCGCAGCCGCCGAGACGGCCGACCACGACCTGGTGTTCGGCGCCACCGCCGGCCTGGCCGTGGTGCACCCGGAGCGCCTGTCGACCTGGAGCTACCGCGCGCCGGTGGTCATCAGCTCGGTGCGCGTGGACGGCCTGCGCCTCAAGGGCAGCGCCCTCAGCGCGCCGGGTGGCGCCGGCCTGCGCATCGAGCCGGGCAACAAGGGCTTCGAAGTGGAGATGGCGGTGCTCGACTTCTCCGCCCCGGAAGCGAACCGCTACGCCTACCGGCTGGACGGCTACGACCGCGACTGGATCGAGAGCGACGCCAACCGCCGCGTGGCCGCCTACGGCAACCTGGGTCCGGGCCGCTACCGCCTGCGCCTGCGCGGTGCCAACCGTGACGGCGTGTGGAGCAAGGGCGAACTGGCCTTGCCGGTGGAAGTGTTGCCGGCCTGGCACCAGACCTGGTGGGCCTGGCTGGCCTATGCGCTGGCCGCCGGCCTGGGCGCGTATGGCCTGTACCGCTGGCGCGTGCGCAGCCTGGAACACCACCGCGCCATGCTGCAGCAGCTGGTGTATTCGCGCACCCAGCACCTGGAAAAACTCAACGCCATCGTCAAGTCGATCAACGAGCAGCTCGACTTCGACGCCCTGCTGCAAACCATCCTGCAGGAGTCCAGCTTCATCCAGGGCTGCGACGCCGCCTGGGCGCTGGTGCGCGACGGCGCCGACGCCGATACCCTGATCCGGCGCGTGGCCTGGGAACGCAACGGTGCCTTGGCGGCCGAACCGAGCATGTCGCTCGACGAGGCGGCCACCCGCTACGTCGCCTATGCCGACTCGATCGCCGCCGACATCTACGTCACCGGCCCGCGGCGCACCCGCGCCCATCCCGATTCGGCGGTGCTGGCGGTGCGCATCCGGGTCGACCAGCAGATCGAAGGCTACCTGGTGTTCGAGAAGCGCCAGGCCCCGATGGCCTTCGAGCAGAGCGACCTGGAACTGATCATGGCGCTCAAGGAACCGTTCGTGTCGGCCTTCCAGAAGGCCAAGGCGCTGCGCGTGATCGAGAAGGAGCGCGCCGGGGCCGAGGCGGCCAACCGCGCCAAGAGCGAATTCCTGACCAATATCAGCCACGAGATCCGCACCCCGATCAACGCCATCCTCGGCTTCGCGGGACTGGGCAGCCACCTCGACCTGCCGGCCAAGCCGCTCGACTACTTCCGCAAGATCGGCCGGGCCGGCAACAGCCTGCTGGGCATCATCAACGACGTGCTGGATTTTTCCAAGATCGAGTCGGGCAAGCTGGAACTGGAAGTGGTGCCCTTCGACCTGTCCGAAACGCTCAGCCAGATCGCCGACCTGTTCTCCTGGCGCGCGGCCGAAAAGGACCTGGAGCTGGTGGTCTGGGCCGCTCCCGGGGTGCCGCCGATCCTGCAGGGCGATCCGCTACGCCTGAACCAGGTGCTGGTCAACCTGGTCGGCAACGCGCTCAAGTTTACCGACAAGGGCTACATCCAGCTGCGCGTCGAACTCGATCCCCTGCGCGCGAGCGATTCCACCGACGAGCGCCAGGTCAGCCTGCGCTTCACGGTCGAGGATTCGGGCGTGGGCATCAACGCCGACCAGAAGGCACGCCTGTTCCGCGCCTTCGCCCAGGCCGACGCCAGCACCACGCGCCTGTACGGGGGCACCGGCCTGGGCCTGGCCATTTCGCAGGAACTGGTGGGCAAGATGGGCGGCGCCATCTCGCTCGACAGCCAGCCCGGTATGGGCAGCCGCTTCAGCTTTACCATCACCCTGCCCTGTTCGCCCGTGCATGACGCGCGCGAGCTGGTGGCGCAGGGCGACGCGCGCGGACGCAAGGTGCTCATCGTCGACGATAGCGCGCCCACCCGCGCCATGCTCGAAGCGCAGCTGCAAAGCTTCGGCTTCGACGCCAGCGCGGTCGGCTCGGGCGAAGCGGCGCTGTTCGCGCTGCAGCTGGAGCACTACGACGTGGTGCTGATGGACTGGAACATGCCCGAAATGGACGGCATCGAGACGGCGCGCCGCATCAAGAGCGACACCTCGCTGGCCGCCATCCCGGCCATCATCATGGTCACCGCCTACGCGCGCGACCACATCCGCCAGGGCGCCGAGCAGGCCGGCATCCACGCCTTCATGGTCAAGCCGGTCACGCCGCTGCTGCTGCTCGACGGCGTGCTGTCCGCGCTCGGCTACGAAGCGACCCTGCCGGCGGCCGACGCGCTGCCCTTCGCCTACGCCAGCGTGCCGGCCATTGGCGGAGCACGCGTGCTGGTGGTCGACGACAACGCCATCAACCAGCAGGTGGCCGGCGAAATCCTGCAGCGCGCCGGGGTGCTGGTGGACCTGGCCGACAGCGGCGCCGAAGCCCTGCGCCTGGTCGACGCGAACGCCTACGACGCCGTGCTGATGGATATCCAGATGCCCGAGATGGACGGTTACCAGGCCACCCAGCGCATCCGCGCCCAGGAACGCCACGCGGCCCTGCCGGTGATCGCCATGACGGCCCACGCCATGAGCGGCTACCGCGAGCGCTGCCTGGCCATGGGCATGAACGACTACGTCACCAAACCGGTCGATCCCGCCACCCTGTTCGCCACCTTGGCCAAATGGGTGGCGCCGCGCGATCAAATTGACAACGATGCAAACTTGGCTGTTGCGCAACCACAACAGAAAGACCACTTCAAGGAAAATAATTTTCCTGAATTAAAAGGCATCGACATGGCGCTGGCGATGAGCCGGCTGGGCGGCAACCACGCCCTGCTGATGCGTCTGCTACGCCTCTTCAAGGACGATTTTGGCGACAGTCTCGGGCACATCAACGCGGCCCTCGACCAGGACGATTTCGACCAGGCGGCCTTGCTGGTCCACAAACTAAAAGGGGCGGCAGGCAATCTGGCGGCGACCGACCTGCACCTGATGGCGGGCGAAGTGGAGTACCATTTACTGGCGCACAAACGATCTGCGCTAACGCAGCTGATGCCTGCTTTTGCCCACGCGTTCGACCAGGTGATGGCCCATGCGGTGGGTGAGCAAGCCAGTCAGGGAGCATCGGCTGCGGATGTCGTGTAAACAACGGTCGTACCTCCAAGTGTTACCACCTGAAAGGAACCAAGATGGCATCGCAATTTCCACCCAATATGGATCGCTTGATGGAAAAACTGTCCAGCGACGACGGTTTTCGTGCCCACCTGATGGCAGATCCGGTCACCGCCCTGAGCGCGATCGGCATCGCCATCGAGCCGAGCCAGATTCCTGCCCTGCGCAAGCTGCCGCCGAAGCAAGCCATCGCCATGGACCGTGTCGCGGTCAAGCAAAAACTGGACAACGCCGCCGGCGCCATTCCATTTTTCCTGTCCGGCCGCGGCTGACGTCCGCCCAGCCCCAGCGAAGCGGCCGGCGTTTGCCGGCCGTTTTTTTG
>CAMLHI010000168.1 GCA_946479705.1 uncultured Oxalobacteraceae bacterium | reverse complement strand
CGCTTGGCAAACTGGTAGCGGTCATCGCGCAGCCAGCGCTTGCCCGCGTGGCGGGCTGCGCTCAGGGGCGTGTAGGCGGCCGCCGCTGCCGGCGAGCCTGGCTGGGCGGTCTTCGCCGGCGCGGGCGGGACCGCATGGGTGTCCAGCGCCATCAGCGTCAGGTTGACGGCGCCGACAGAGCGCGCGAAGGTATTGACCTGCTCGGTGGCGTGATGCCAGCGCTTGGCACGGTAGTGGCGGCAGTTCGCCAGGGCCTGTGTCCGGCCCGAGGTGGCATCGCGTGCCAGCTCCACGCCAGTATCGCGCAAGGCGTCGGCGACCAGCTTGAACAGTGCCGCAGGCATGGGGGGCGCATCGAGCACGGCTTCGCAGGCGCGAAAAACAGTTACCTGCGTTACCGAAAGCATGTACTGGCTGACGTCGCACAGGCGTACCTTGCCTTGCGGGCTGACGTGAATCAGCGGGAAGAATGGCGCCAGTTCCGGTAACACGTGGTTCGGATGGACTTCATCGTGCCAGTAGCGCTCGGCAATAGTCTTGTAGTGCAGGTAGTCGCGCACCGGCGTCAGCTCCGATTCGGCGAACGGCAGGATTTCGACCTTGGGCTTGGTCGGGGTGACCGTGTCGTTGGACACGTCGACGTACAGGGTGCCGATCAGGAAGGCGTTCTGGAAGAACTGGCCGCGCAGGTCGCCCCAGACCTGGCGCAGGGCGCCGCCGGCACTCAGGAAGGCGGTCAGGGCGGCATGGCCCGTTGCGGCCGGACCCGGCAGGCTGCCGGGGGTAATTTTTCTCAGGCGGAGTTGGACCGCCCTGGTGATTTCCAGGCATTGGCCGAGCGGGTAGGGCTTGCCGAGCTTGACCGGCTGGCGCGGCTGGAGTTCGGCATCGATCTGGGCGCGCACGGCCAGGAAGAAAGTTTCCAGCTGGGCGAGCACGGGGGTGAGAAAGCGGTCGGTGAGGGTTTGCTGGCGCTGCGCGTCAACGATGCGCGGCTCGTTGGGCAACACGGGGCGGGCAATTAGAGTGGTCACGCTGTCCTGATGGTCTGGTTCGGAGTTCGCTCCGGGGCGGCCATTTTAACGTTGCTGGGGAGGCGGATCAAATGGGGCGTGCCGTGCGGGCAACTCATCATGCGATAAATTCCTTCCACCATTCATCCCGCCTATGGATGCTGACCGATGTGGTGAATTGCGAATAGGCAAGGGCGGGCGCGCTGCGCGCGCCGCTGCCGCGCAGCGGCAGTGAAGTGGCTTTTTTGCGCGCGCGCCCCGCGCGCGGCGCTGCCCGCTCGGGCGGGCAGCTGAAGTGGTTCTTGCACGCGCGCCCTCGGCGCGCGGCGCTGCCCGCCCAGCGGGCAGCAGTCGGCCGATTCGGAGAGCCGCGCCCTTGCAAGGGCGCGTCTTCGAATCCCCCTCTCGCCGTCCGGACCAAAAAAAATGGCCTCCCGCAGGGGAGGCCATTTTATTTTGTTCCTGGCGGAGAGAGGGGGATTCGAACCCCCGATAGGTTTGACCCTATACACGCTTTCCAGGCGTGCGACTTCAACCGCTCATCCACCTCTCCTGATCGCCGCACGTGTGCGACAAGCCCCGCTTTCGCGAAGACCGCAGATTATAGCAAACATTCAGTTGAGCTCCAAATTTTTGCCGCAGCCCGTCCCCCAAGTAACGGCATGTGTCCAAGCCATCGACTCGCTTACAAATGGATAACACGCTTTTACATTGCGAAACACCGCTTCACCTTCCGCCCTCGGACAATGCCATGGCCTTTCCACAACGAAAGAAAAGCCATGTCCGCACACTCCACCACGCTGCCCGGCCCCAGCAGCCCGTGGCCCCGCCAGCTGCTGCGCGTCAGCCTCTACCTGACCGCCATCTTCCTGTTTTGCCTGAGCTACTGGCTCAACCGCTACTTCGGCAAGCCGGAAATCGAGCAGATCGCCTACCACCTGAACGCCGGGGTCGATGGACTGCTGCTGTCCGACCCGGCCCTGATCCGGCGCTGCGTGCGCTGGTGCGTGGTCGCGCCACTGCTGTTCCTGGCGCTGCTGATGATGGCCGAGCGCAAGATGCGTGAAAAGCTCACAAGCAGCCCGCGCCTGCTCGCCCACCTGCACGGCAAACTGCCGCCGGTGCTGCTGCTGGCCGCCATCGTGTACTGGCTGGTCCAGCTCTCGGCTTTCGACTATGTCGCCTCAAGCTTCGGCCCCGACTATTTCGTGACCCATTACGTCCAGCCGGGATCGGTCCAGCTGGGCGAACAGCAGCCCAAGAACCTCATCCTGATTTACGTGGAAAGCCTGGAAGCCGGCTACAGCGACCGCACGGTGTTCGGGCGCGACCTGCTGGCCCCCCTGACGGCGCTCGAAGGCAGCCATTTCGACGCCTATCAGCAGGCCCCGGGTACCGGCTGGACCATCGCCGCCATGGTCGCCACGCAGTGCGGCGTGCCGCTCAAGCGCGTGACCATCTACGAAAACAATCGCCAGGGAGAAAAGCTGCGCACCTTCCTGCCCAACGCGACATGCCTGCCGGATATCCTGGCCCAGCACGGCTATCGCAATGTCTTCATGGGCGGCGCCTCGCCCGTCTTTGCCGGCAAGGGCAAGTTCCTCAAGACCCACCACTACGATGAAATCTACGGCAAGGAAGACTGGCAACGCAGCGGGGTGGCGCAGGCCGACATGAATGGCTGGGGCTTGTACGACGACGAGCTGTTCAGCCGCGCCCGGACCAAGCTCAGGCAGCTGGAGGCCGCCCACCAGCACTTCAATTTGACCCTGCTGACGGTGGACACCCACGAACCGGAAGGCCATCTGTCCAAAGGCTGCGCGCAGCGCGGCTACAGCAATTTCGACGGCGTGATCGCCTGCACCGCCGAGGACCTGGCGCGCTTCGTCCGTTTCGTGAAAGATAGTGGCTACCTGGCCGACACCAACATCGTCATCGTCGGCGACCATCTGGGGCGCAAGAATCCCCTCTCGGAGCAGCTGGGACAGCGATCGCAGCGGACCATCTACAACGCCTTCATCGGCGCCAGCACGCCGGTCAAGAACCGCGAACAGCTGGTGCATTTCGACTTGCTGCCGACCATCCTGGAATTCAACGGCTTCACGGTGGCGGGCGGCCGCCTTGGCCTGGGCTACAGCGCCTTCAACCACCACCAGACCCATCCCGAGACGCAGCGCCTGGCGGAAATGCAGGCTTCCCTGATGAACCGGTCGGATGCCTACCTGGCCCTGTGGACCGGCCAGACGCACTAGCGCGCGCGGCGGCGTCAAGTGCCGTGGATCACAGCGCGTCTTCGGTGTCGCTGTCGATGCCGCGAAAGCTGTCGGTGCCGGAAAGCACCCGCTGGATGATGTCGTCGGGAACGCCGTGCTGGCACAGGTAGGCCTGGGCGCGCGAGGGGCCGCACATGGATTTGTAGCTCAGGCCAATGTCGATTACCCGAGCCATCTGCTTGTTGGTGCGACGGGCCATCGGGGCGAGCGGTTCTGGTTGCGGATTCATGGGCAAGACCGTCGTCGTTGGTAGGGGATGATGAATTGTACTGACGAAAACGTGCGTTCGACGCAAATTATTACATTTGCTTCCAGGATACGTTGTTTTTGATGAAGAACGGCTGGACGCGCCCGCCAAGGATGCGGTGCGCCAGCCGGGGAGCGTGCGGGCAGGGGCGCCCGGGCTCCCGGAGAAGGCGGGATCAGTACAGGCCGCGCAGGCCGAGGCCGACGGCAAGGCCGCGGTGGGCGTGGCCGTTGGCGGAAGCGCCCGAGGCCGGCACGTTGAGCCAGCCCACTTGCAGGAAGGCCAGCGTGGTCGGGCTGATGCGCACTTCGGTGGCGGTCTTGGCTTGCCAGACGAAGCCGGACGCGGAGATGGCGGCCATGCAGGTGCAGCGCGACGCCAGCTCGATCTTCGGCAGCCTGGCGCGCCCGCCACCGATGCCGAGGCCGGCCACCAGCGACCAGTCCTCGGTGAGCGGAAACGCGCGCAGGGCATTGGCGGTGAGCACGTCGTAGCTGCCGCGGGCATCGATGGCGCTGGACATCCCGGCCGCGCTGGCGCGCTCGATGGCGAAGCGCCCGTGCTGGTATTCGAGCTCGTAGCGGGCGCGCGCATGCTGCTTGCCCCAGGCCAGGCCGAATTGCGGCCCGTGCTTCAAATCCAGTTCGGCATCGATGTGGCGGCCGCCGACGGTGAGCGTGGCCGGCCATCGCGACCAGTCGTTGACGCCCGCCTGCACGCTCCAGTAGCGGCTTTCCTGCGCGGACGCGGTCAGTGGCAGCAGCAGCAGCGCGGCCGCCGCCAGTGTGCGCGATGCGCGAGTCAGTGTGTTCATGTTGCACCTCATGATGTCGGTTACAGGAAGTGCGTGCTCACGGTAGCGTCCGGTTCAGCGAGCGCAGCGTCGCGGCAGTGCGCGACGCCGGCAAGTTACCTGGCGGTACGGCTGTTCCAGCGCGTCAATGGAGCCCGCATCTGAACTATGCGGCGAAGCGGCGGGCCGGGTTTTGTACAAACGCCTGCATCGGCGCGCGATACTTGTCCGCGATCAGGAAGGCGTCGATGTCGAACACGGTGGGGTGTTGCCGCAGGCATGCATCTGGCGGCGCGGCACGCCAATAGCGCGCGGGCGCTTAGGCCAGGCGGTGTGGCCAGCTGTCCATGATGGCGGGGGAGAAGGGGGCGGCGAAGCGTGCCGGCAGGGCGGCGCCGCGCACATCGCGCAGGACCCAGGCCGGACCGGTGTCGAGCATGCCGAGCGGACCGGCGCTGGCGAGCACCTGGGCGCCGGTCAGCGCGGCGAGCAACTCGGCCAGGGTGGCGTCCTGGCCGGTCTTGCAGCTCCATAAGGCAATGGTGCTCACGCGCCACCGGATCAGCAGGCGGCTGGCGGTGGCCAGGGTGCGGGCGTCGATCCATTGCGCGCCCAGGCCGATGGCGCCCGCGCGCCCGTGTGCAACCAGGTGCAGCACATCCCAGTGGCGGCCCGCGATGGCGTCGCTGATGCAGCCCAGGGCATCGCTGCCGGGGGCGATGCGCAGGCTGGCCATTGGCGCGCCGGCGATTAATTCGGCAATTTCCGCGCTGGCGCCGTCGGCGACAAGCAGCTCGGCGCTGCGTGCGCATTCGCCCAGATCAAGGGCGGCAGGCGTGACGGCGCATGGCGCAGGGGCCGGGAACAGGGTGGTCATGGTGGGCGGCTCGCAGTTTAAGTCCAACGTTTATGCTGGAGGGCACATCGTTGCGCTGCGGGAGTTGGGCGGCGCGGCAGGCGATTTCGGATGGATTCAATATATCAGGTGGAATGCTGTGCGGCAATAATTTGACATTTGTTTCGTCAAGCTGTTGCGCCGGCGCCTATACCAAGCGGTCAACGTTACGCGGAGATAAACCAATAGCTAGCACTGCAATTTTTGAGAAAAATCAAGCCGACGCCCGGGCGCCATCCGTAATCTTACTACCTGGACACTGCTTCATCGCGACTTGCCGCGTAGCTAACA
>CAMLHI010000167.1 GCA_946479705.1 uncultured Oxalobacteraceae bacterium | reverse complement strand
GCGCGCTGCAGAGCGCAACGGCTACCGACAGTTTCCACCTGCCGATCGCTAACCGAGGGAAGATAATGACGAACGAGAACAATACCAACGAAATCCGCCGCACGCTGCTCAAAGCCGGCGCTACCGCCACTGTCGCGGGCGTGACCGGGCTGATTAGTGGCGGCGTGTTCGCCGCCGGCTCCGACAAGCCAGAAAAAGAAGAAGTCAAAGTAGGTTTCATTCCGCTGACCGATTGCGCCTCCGTGGTGATGGCCTCGGTGCTCGGCTTCGACAAGAAATACGGCATCAAGATTATCCCGAGCAAGGAATCGTCCTGGGCCAGCGTGCGCGACAAGCTGGTCAATGGCGAGCTGGATGCCGCTCACGTGCTGTATGGCTTGATCTACGGCGTGCAGGAAGGCATCGGCGGCCCCAAGAAGGACATGGCCGTGCTGATGACTCTCAATAACAATGGCCAGGCCATTACCCTGTCGAAGAAAGTGTCGGACAAGGGCGGCGTCGATGGCGCTTCGCTGGCCAAGCTGATGCAGACCGACAAGCGCGAATACTCCTTCGCCCAGACCTTCCCGACCGGCACCCACGCCATGTGGCTGTACTACTGGCTGGCCAGCTACGGCATCAATCCGATGAAGGATGCCAAGGTCATCACCGTGCCGCCGCCGCAAATGGTGGCCAATATGCGCGTCGGTAACATGGATGGCTTTTGCGTGGGCGAGCCATGGAACCACCGCGCCATCGTCGATGGTGTGGGCGTGACCGCCGCCACCACCCAGGATATCTGGCAAGACCACCCGGAAAAGACCCTGGGCACCTCGCTCGAGTGGGTCAAGAAATACCCGAACACCGCGCGCGCCCTGGTGGCCGCCGTGCTGGAAGCGTCCAGGTGGATCGATGCCGGCCTGCAGAACAAGCTGAAGATGGCCGAAACCATCGCCGACAAGTCCTACGTCAACACTTCGGTGGATGTGATCAACCAGCGCATCCTGGGCCGCTACCAGAACGGCATGGGCAAGACCTGGGACGACAAGAATTTCATGAAGTTCTACAACGATGGCCTGGTCAATTTCCCTTACCTGTCGGACGGCATGTGGTTCATGACCCAGCATAAGCGCTGGGGCTTGCTCAAGAGCGAACCGGATTACCTGGCCACGGCCACCAGCGTCAACCAGATCGGCCTGTACAAGGAAGCGGCCACGATGGCCAAGGTGGCTGTGCCGAAGTCGCCGATGCGCACCACCAAGTTGATCGACGGCTCGGTATGGGATGGCAAGAACCCGAAAGCCTACGCCGAATCCTTCAAGATCAAAGCCTAACGCCGGGAGCCAATGATGAGTGCAGTCCTCGATTCGAATATGAGCAGTCCGGCCGCGGTGCCGATCGATAAGCCGGCCGAGCCGGAAAAGCGCAAGCGCAGCGAGCGCCTGGCCAGGCAGGGCGTCTCGCTGGCCAACGGCAAGTCGCGTGCCCGCGCGCTGCTGCTGGCCCTGCTGCCGCCTGCCCTGGGCATGGGCTTCCTGGTGCTGATCTGGCAGATCGTCTCGGCCAACAACAGCAGCTTTCCTTCGCCGCTGGTGACCTGGAACGAAGCGGTGCACCTGTTCTCCGACCCGTTCTACCAGAAGGGGCCGAACGACCAGGGCATCGGCTGGAACATCCTGGCTTCGCTCAAGCGGGTGGCGGTCGGCTTCGGCCTCGCGGCCGCGGTCGGCATTCCGATGGGCTTCGTGATCGGCCGCTCGAAATTCATGGCCGCCATGGTCAACCCCATCGTCAGCCTGTTGAAGCCGGTCTCGCCGCTGGCCTGGCTGCCGATCGGCCTGCTGGTGTTCAAGGCCGCCCACCCGGCCGCGATCTGGTCGATCTTCATCTGCTCGATCTGGCCGATGATTATCAACACCGCCGCCGGCGTGCAGCGGGTGCCGCAGGATTACATGAACGTGGCGCGCGTGCTGAACCTGTCGGAATGGAAGATCTTCACCAAGATCCTGCTGCCTTCGGTGCTGCCCTACATGCTCACCGGCGTGCGCCTGGCCATCGGCACCGCCTGGCTGGTGATCGTCGCGGCCGAAATGCTGACCGGCGGCGTGGGGATCGGTTTCTGGGTATGGGACGAGTGGAACAATCTGAACGTGCCGCACATCATCATCGCCATCGTCGTCATCGGCGTGGTTGGACTCTTGCTCGAACAAGCGCTGATGGCCGTGGCCAGGGCGTTCACTTACGAAGACGCGGGGAATTGATCATGAAAAATCCGAAATTCATCGAAGTCCAGCACGCCGAAATGGTGTTCGAGACCCGCAAGGGCAGCTTTCACGCGCTCACCGATGTCAATCTGACGGTCGAGCAGGGCGAGTTCATTACCCTGATCGGCCACTCGGGCTGCGGCAAGTCGACCCTGCTGAACCTGCTGGCCGGCCTGACCACCGCCACCGAAGGCGCGCTGATCTGCGCCGGACGCGAAATCGCCGGTCCGTCCCCCGAGCGCGCCGTGGTGTTCCAGAACCATTCGCTGCTGCCCTGGCTGACCTGCTTCGAGAATGTCTACCTGGCGGTCGAGCGCGTGTTCGGCGCCAAGGAATCGGCCACGCAGATGCGCGAACGCACCGCCGCCGCGCTGGCGCTGGTGGGCTTGACGGCGGCCAGCACCAAGCGGCCCAATGAAATCTCGGGCGGCATGAAGCAACGCGTGGGAATTGCCCGCGCCCTGTCGATGGAGCCGAAAGTGCTGCTGATGGACGAGCCCTTCGGCGCGCTCGATGCCCTGACCCGCGCCCACCTTCAGGACGAACTGCTGCGCATCGTGGCGCAGACCGGCTCGACCGTGGTGATGGTCACCCACGATGTGGATGAGGCGGTGCTGCTGTCGGACCGCATCGTGATGATGACCAACGGCCCGGCCGCCACCATCGGCGACATCGTGCAAGTCCGCCTGCCGCGTCCGCGCGACCGCGTGGCCCTGGCCCACGATGCGCTCTACATCGAGTACCGTACCCGGGTGCTGGAGTTCCTCTACCACCGCCAGGCGCGGCCGCAGAAGGAAGCCGCTTAAGTCAGGTCGAGCACGATGGGCTGGTGGTCCGATGCCGCGGTTTCCGATTGCACATCCACTTCGGTAATCCGCGGCAGCAAGTCTTCCGTGACGAAAAAGTAGTCGAAGCAATCGGCCCGTTCGGGCCACTTAAAACCGTGCAAGCCCGCCGTGGGCGCGCGCGCGATTTCCGGATGGCGGTAGCGCCAGGCATCGACCAGGGGCAGGGCGATATTGTCGTCCGGCGCCAGCAGTTGCCGGTACTCGGCGCCGTCCGGGCTGAAATTGAAATCCCCACAGTAGATTGCCGTACCGGGCCGGTAGCCGAGCTGGAAGGGCGGATCGAGCGAAGGATCCGGCTGGAAGCTCTTGGCGCGCTCGCAAGCTTCCCAGTGCAGGTAGCGGATCTGCTGCACCTGGGCGGCGCGCTGCACCGGTGAATAGTATTCCAGGTGCGTGGTGAGCACCCGCATCTTGCCGCCGGGCGCTTCCACCACCGCTTCGATCAGCCCGCGCGGCATGCCCGGCGGATGGGCGGGATCGGGCGGCCAGGGCAGGCGGTAGCGGTGCACCTGGGTAATCCGGTATTTGGACAGCAGCATGTTGCCGAACTGGCGCGGCAGATTGTTTTGGTAAATCTCGCTGGCCGGTTCGATCACCGGCTGGTAGCCGCCGAAGGCCCCGGCAAGCTGGCGGAACTGGTTGGCGTTGGCATTGCCTTCCAGTTCGGCGTGGTTGGAAGCCACCTCTTGCAGGCAGATAATGTCCGGGTTGAGCTTCCTGAGGACATCGATGATCGCATGGATGCGTATCCGTCCATCCTTGCCACAGCCCCAGTGAATATTCCAACTGACCACCCGCATACTTCACCTCCGGAAAAACAAATCATGCCGATATTGCCATCGAATTAAAAATGGCGGCAAACGGTAGGATGGTCCGGGGGGCGCGCAAGTTCCGCTCAGCGTCTCAGGCGGGGGTGATTTCCTCAAGCGGCCAGCGCGGGCGCACGTTGAAGCTGTAGTCGCGCTGGGCGGCAGCGGGGTCGGCCCGCAGGCGCAGGGCGCCGGCGAAGGCGATCATGGCGCCGTTGTCGGTGCAAAATTCCAGTTCCGGATAGTAGACGCGGAACTTCTTCGCGGCAGCCGCCGCATTGAGCGAGGCGCGCAGTTGGCTATTGGCGCCCACGCCGCCGGCAATCACCAGGCGCTTGAGGCCGCTGTGGCGCAGCGCGCTGACGCATTTGGCGGTGAGCACGTCGACGATCGCATCGACGAAGCCGCGCGCGATGTTGGCCTTGTCCTGCTCGCAGATATTCGCGATGACTTTTTCTTCGTGGTTCTTCACCACCGTCAGCACCGCCGTCTTCAGACCGGAAAAGCTGAAATTGAAATCCTTGGTGTGCAGCATCGGGCGCGGCAGCTTGTAGGCGGTCGGGTCGCCGAATTCGGCCAGGCGCGAGATGGCCGGCCCGCCGGGATAGCCCAGGCCCAGGAGCTTGGCCGACTTGTCGAAGGCTTCGCCGGCGGCGTCGTCCAGGGTTTCGCCCAGCAGGGTGTAGCGGCCCACGCCATCGACCCGCATCAGCTGGGTGTGTCCGCCCGAGACCAGCAGGGCGATGAAGGGAAATTGCGGCGGATCGCTGGCCAGCAGCGGCGAGAGCAGATGGCCTTCGAGGTGGTGCACGCCCAGCACCGGCTTGTCCAGCGCCAGGCCGAGGCTGCAGGCGACCGAGGCGCCCACCAGCAGCGCGCCCGCCAGGCCCGGCCCCTGGGTGTAGGCGATGGCGTCGATGTCCTGCTTGCCGATGCCAGCCTGGCGCAGGGTCTGTTCCAGCAAGGGAATGGCGCGCCGGATATGGTCGCGCGAAGCCAGTTCCGGCACCACGCCGCCGTATTCTTCATGCATGGCGACCTGGGAGTGCAGGGCGTGCGCGAGCAGGCCGCCTTGGGTGTCGTACAAGGCCAAGCCAGTTTCATCGCAGGAAGATTCGACGCCGAGAACGATCATGGGAGTGCAAAGGGATGAGCAGAATGCGCCATTGTAAAGCACCGCGCATGGCGCGAGTGCGCGCGGGGGGCTGTCCAGCCCCGCCGGCGCTGGCATCGCTCTTGCTAATTCAGGTCCAGTGAGGCGGCCGATGCAATCCATCCGGGCGCGTGGAGAGAGGTCGCAATATACCAACAAGGAGCGCGACATGACGGACCAACAATGGAAACTGGTATGCCGGATCAAGGACGTGCCGCAGGTCGGCGTGCGTCTGGTGCAGCGCGGGCTGGCCTGGCAGGAATTGCCTGGCGTTGAACTCAGCCGCAACGATCACGACCAGGTCACGGCGGTGCTGCAGGGCGGCGTCAAGCGCTTTGCCGTGCATGTGGACGAGGGGCGGGTGTTCCTCGACCTGAATGAATTGAAGGCCCCGGCCAGCAGGGCCGAGGCGGCGCTGGCGGGTGCCTTCTCGGTGGCGGCGCCACCGATTTACTGAGCT
>CAMLHI010000166.1 GCA_946479705.1 uncultured Oxalobacteraceae bacterium | reverse complement strand
TTCGATGCGCGGCGGCTGGCGGAAAAGCTCGGGCTTACCTGGAATGCAGCTTGATGACGCGCTGCTTGTCCGCCTCGGGCTGGGCCGGCGTCTCGCAGCCGGAGGCGCAGTTGGAGCAGCCACTGTCGCAGCCGCCACCGGAGGATTTGCCGAACAGGCGCGGCGCGTACTTCCTGAGCGTGTAGATGGCCGCGGCCAGCACGATCAATCCGGCAATCAGATAGTCCAGCATCTCAGCCTCCGAGGGTGGCCAGGGCGACACGGTAAGTGATGAAGGAAGCCGCGTAGGCCAGCGCGAACATGTAGGCCGCCATGATCAGCGGCCAGCGCACGCTGTTGGTTTCGCGCTTGACCACCGACAGCGTGGACATGCACTGCGGCGCGAACACATACCAGGCCAGCAGCGACAGCGCGGTCGGCAGGGTCCAGGAATGGGCGATCAGCGGCGTGAGCGCGCTGGCCAGTTCGTCGCCCTTGGCCGACAGGGCATACACGGTACCGAGCGCGCCCACCGCCACTTCGCGCGCGGCCAGGCCGGGCACCAGGGCGATGCAGATCTGCCAGGTGAAGCCGATCGGTGCGAACACCACGGCCAGCGCGCGCCCCAGGATGCCGGCAACGCTGTAGTAGATCGGCGGATGGGTGGCGCCTTCTGGCGCGCCGGGGAAGCTCGACAGGAACCACAGCAGCACCATCAGGGTGAGGATGATGGTGCCGACCCGGATCAGGAAGATGCGCGCGCGTTCCCACAGGCCGAGCGCGAGATTGTGCGCGTGCGGCCAGTGGTAGCTGGGCAGTTCGAGCATCAGCGGCTGGTGGCGGTTCGAGCCCATCACTCGCTTGAAAATCCAGGCCACCGCCATGGCGCTGACGATGCCGGCGAAGTAGAGAATGAACAGCACCAGGCCCTGCAGGTTGACCAGGCCGTTGAACACGTCGCGGCTGGGGATGAAGGCGGCGATGATGAGGGCGTACACCGGCAGGCGCGCCGAACAGGTCATCAGCGGCGCGATCATGATCGTCACCAGGCGGTCGCGCGGGTTTTGGATGGTGCGCGCGGCCATGATGCCGGGGATGGCGCAGGCGAACGAGGACAGCAGCGGAATGAAGGCGCGCCCGGACAGGCCGACCCCGCCCATGACGCGGTCGAGCAGGAAGGCCGCGCGCGGCAGGTAGCCGCAGTCTTCCAGCACCAGGATGAAGAAGAACAGGATCAGGATCTGCGGCAGGAACACCAGCACGCTGCCCACGCCGCCGAACACGCCGTCGACGATCAGGCTGCGCAGCACGCCCTCGTGCATGTGCGCGCCGACCCAGCCGCCCACCGCTTCGACGCCGCCGGCGATCATCTCCATCGGCGGCGCCGCCCAGCTGAACACGGCCTGGAAGACCAGGAACATGATGGCCGCCAGGATCAGGGGACCGGCCAGGGGATGCAGGATCACGTGGTCGATCTGTTCGGTGAGGTTGCCGGTGTCGTGCGCGTGGCTGGCGCTGACTTCGAGGATGCGGCGCACTTCGCGCTGGGTCTCTTCGACCGGCACGGTGTCGATAACCGACAGCGGCAGCGGCTTGACGTCGCCATGGTCGGGCAGGCGGTCGAGCACCTGCAGCAGGGCCTGTTCGCCGCCGGCCTGCACGGCCACGGTTTCGACGACCGGCATGTCCAGCTCCTGCGACAGGCGCGCGGTGTCGATGCTGATGCCGCGCTTCCTGGCCACGTCGACCATGTTCAGGGCCAGCACCATGGGCAGGCCGAGGCGCTTGATTTCGAGGACCAGGCGCAGGTTCAGGCGCAAATTGGTGGCGTTGACCACGCAGACAATCACGTCCGGGGTCTGCTCGCCCGCGCGCAGGCCGGCCACCACGTCGCGGGTAACCGCTTCGTCGGGGGTGTGGGCGGTCAGGCTGTAGGCGCCCGGCAGGTCGAGCACGCGGAACGGCCGCCCGCCCGGCGCGATGAAGCTGCCTTCCTTGCGTTCGATGGTCACGCCGGCGTAGTTCGCCACCTTCTGGCGCGAGCCGGTCAGGCGATTGAACAGCGCCGTCTTGCCGCAGTTGGGATTGCCCAGCAGGGCAATCAGCGGCGTGCGCGCAGCCGATTCGACGCGCGGTTCAACAGCACTCATGGGACAGTCCTAACTATTGTTGCGCACTCATTCCGGCTTGACCGACACCAGCGAGGCTTCGAAACGGCGCAGCGCGAAGGTGGAGTGGCCGACCTTGACCGCCAGCGGATCGCCCCCGAGCGCGGCGCGCTTGAGGATGCGGATGCGCTCGCCCGGCACGAAACCCAGTTCCATCAGGCGCCGCGACACGTCCGCCCCGCCATCGGCACCGGCCGGGGCGAGGTGGATCACGGTGGCGCTCTGTCCCACGGCGAGCGCGTCGAGCGTAATCAGTGCGGGTGCAAGAGTCATGATGTCGCTTTGTCAAGAAAGGGTGGGAACCGTCAGGTCGACCGTTGGATATTAGCATCATAAACGCAAATGCGAATTATTTCTATTTGAAGGCGTCGGTTTTTCGTCGAAACCTCTTGCATTGCTTTCCGGATTCTTAGAGAATACAAATGTGAATGATAATGATTCTCATTATAGCAAAAGGGTGCAGCAATGATCGTATGTGTTTGCAACAACATCTCCGACCGTGAAATCCGCCAGGCTGTCGACCTTGGCCTGTCCAGCATGGCCGAACTGCGGCGCGACTTGGGCGTGGCCACCTGCTGCGGCAAATGCGCCAGCTGCGCCAAGCAGGTGCTGGCCGACCATCTGGAAGCGACCCAGGTGACGGAATTGCGCGCCACCGAGCTGTCGTTCCGCTCGATCCAGGCCGCCTGAAGACTATGCATACCCTGAACAGCCCCTATGCCGGTTTCGGCGCCCGCCCCGCGCAGAATCCGCTGGCGCGCTTCGCGCCCATGGCTGGTGTGCTGGCGCTGCATGTGCTGCTGTTCTGGTGTTTTTATAGCGGCCTGATGTCGCGCGTGGCCCAGGTGGCGCTGCCGGAGGAAGTGTTCATCAGCTTCGTGAGCGCCCCCACCCCGCCCAAGCCGGCCGCCGCTCCCGTCCCGAAAGTGGCCCAGCTGGCCCCGCCTCCCGTGCTGACGCCGCCGCCCGTGGTGCCGGTCGTGATCGCTCCAGCGGCGCCGCCCGTGGCCGCCATGCCCGCCCCGGCAGCCGCCTCGGCCGAGAAAGCCACGCCCGCCGCGCCGGTGATTGCCGCCGCGCCAGCGCCGGCCGCGGTCAGCGGTCCCAAGACCATCAGCTCGGGCGTGGAATACATCCAGCCGCCGCAGCCGGTCTACCCGAACATGTCCAAGCGCCTGGGCGAACAGGGCAAGGTCATCCTGCTGGTGCTGATCAATGAAAAAGGCATCGCCGACAAGGTTGTCGTGCAAAGTTCCTCGGGCTGGCCTCGGCTCGATGAAGCTGGCCGCCAGGCAGCAATGCGCGCCCAGTTCAAGCCGTATGTGGAAGACGGCCGCGCGGTACCGGTCTATGTGGTCGTGCCGCTGAACTTCTCGCTGGCCAGCTAGAACGCTTCACGCGGCCGGACTGGCCGTGCTGTCGGGAAGATCGCCGGCGATCTCGGCGTGTGGGACGCTGTCATCCTGCGTGCCCGAGAGCAGCACCGAATCGAAGCCGCCGTATATCTTCCGAAACCTCAAATAGCCCGCGCGACCCGACAGCCCCCAACTCGACCATGACGAGCTGAATGGCTCCCTGCCCTCGGTCATCATACGTGGGATCTTTCCTGTTTTTGCATACTCGTCCGCAACGCCTTGCTCCTCTTCACTCAGTCCGTCTGCCACTGGAACGTACTTGTATTCCATGGCACCGATCCTGAGCAGGCCCTTGCCGCCACCGTAAAGCTTGGCTTCGGACTCGTTGTAAGCCTTGGTCGCCTGGCGCTTCTTCACCCACTTGGCAAGGAGCTCGTGCAGGCCCATTTCATTGTCTGGATTGCCTGGAATGAGCTTGAACCACGCCCGGGAATCGTGAACGTAATCGTCGAAAAAGCGCACAACCGCCGGACTCGGCACGACATGCTCATTCCACCACGTGGCAATCTCTTCCCACTCGGGTAGGTGTTCGTTGTCAAAGCCGATCTCCTGCGCCACCGGCTTGAATGCCTTGCCCTTGGAGTCCTTCCAGTGAACAAATTCGACGATTTCTGTTTCGAACTCGCGTCCAGCACTAAGCAGATCGTTTTGATCGAACGTCGATGCGCGCGTGAAGCTGGCGCTTTCCTGCAAGGGATTCTTGCCAGTCACGCGCCGGAATAGCCGCCATTCCATCTGCTTGCGAGCCTGCTCGCGCATGATCAGGTGAATCGGCCCTGCCACGGCCTTGCACTCGGCAATATAGGCGTTGTAGGCGGCAATTGTATCCAGGCTCAGTTTGAACCGGTCTTGCGCTACCGGCCGCGCCAACTCCAGTTTGAGGGGAACGCCGTTCAACCTTGCCGCCTTGTACATCAGGAGCAGGGGAATACGCGCCAGCATGTCCACGCCATTGAGGTCAGTTCCTCGGCCTTGCTCGCGCGGCGCATATCCACAACCCAGATCGGAGTGAACACCAGGCACGACCATCTCCTGGCATCCTTCAGGCACGACGCCCTTTACCGCGATCGAATCCAAGGGGAAGCTTCGGCGCAGTTCATGTGCGGCCACCAGATGAAGACACTTTACACCGGCGGGAACGCGCAGGCTGTCCTCGGCGTCCGCCCAGGCACCGTGGCCATCGAACAGTTTGCCGGGGATGCTATTGCCCAGCGTGTTGCCAGCGCCTACCGATGCGACTGTATCGAACAAGCCCAGAAAATCGAATTCGACGTCGAAGCCGCCAAGCGTCACCCGTCCAGGCTTGCCACGCAGCTCGGCATCAAGTTTGCACAAGGATTGGAGCCAGTTTGTAAAAGCGCGCGCTTGGGTCGCCCCGCGAGAGAATCCGAACGTGGAGACGTAGATTTTCTTGACGATGCCGGGATCGATTTTCTTCGGCTTTCCGGTTTTGTCGTCGGGCCAATGCTGTGAAACCGCAGCATGGAGGCGCCGCAGGATTTTCTCGAATTCGGTACGCGCTATCATATCCGGGGTGCTTCCTGCCGCAGGAAAGAATGAGGCGGTTTTCTGCTCCATCAATCGGCGTGAAGCCTGATTGAGACAGACCCGCTTGAGTAACAGCGCCATCTCGTCAGGCTGGACCAAAGGCCACTTCAAGAAGTAGCGGTGGACGTTATTGATTGCCTGTATCAAGGTCCAGATGATGCGTTGCTCACCAAGCGCACCTGACATGGCGCCGAGAGTACCTTGCGCCCCGACTCCGCTGTCGCCGATCTGCGGAAATGGCGACGCCACGCCGGGCACATAGACCTTGAAGAAATGGGTATATTGCGCCGGGTTATATTGCCAGTCGGTCTCACGCGGCAATACGCCGGGCACGCTCAGGCCTGGGTAACAGCATAGGTTTATACACATCTCGTGAATCCGCCCATCTTGCTTGGTGAGCAACG
>CAMLHI010000165.1 GCA_946479705.1 uncultured Oxalobacteraceae bacterium | reverse complement strand
AGTGGGCATTTTCACGGGTCAGGACCACTTTCACGGTCTTGACGATGATGTATAAATCCAGCCACAGCGACCAGCTGCGCAGGTAGTCCAGGTCGTACTGGATGCGCGCTTCCATCTTGTCGAGCGTCTCGGTCTCGCCGCGGAAGCCGTTGACCTGGGCCCAGCCGGTGATGCCGGGCTTGACCTTGTGGCGCAGCATGTAGCCCTTGATCAGCTTGCGGTACTGCTCGTTGTGGGCCACCGCGTGCGGGCGCGGCCCCACGATGCTCATGCGCCCTTGCAGCACGTTGATGAATTGTGGCAATTCGTCGAGCGAGCTGCGCCGCAGGAAGGCGCCGATCCGCGTGATGCGCGTGTCGTCCTTGCGGGCCTGCACCACCTTGTCCCCATTTTCCGTCACCGTCATGGAGCGGAACTTGTAGACGATGATTTCCTCGCCGTACAGGCCATAGCGGCGCTGGCGGAAGATCACCGGCCCCGGCGAGCTGAACTTGACGGCGGCGGCGATCATCAGCATCAGCGGCAGCAGCAATCCCAGGATCGCGCTGCCGATCAAGATATCCTCGGTGCGCTTGACCATGCTGTTCAAGCCCATGAAGGGCGTGTCGCGGATGGCGATGACGGGCATGCCGCCGACATTGTCGAAGCGCGCCTGCATCAGGTCGAAGATGTAGATATCCGGCAGAAAATATACCGAGGCCGTGGTGTCTTCCAGCTCGTCGAGCAGCTTGCGGATGCGCGGCTGGGCCGAGATCGGCTGGCTGATGAAGATCATCTTGATGTTGTGCTCGCGGACATAGCTGGCGATCTCGCCCATCTTGCCCAGCACCGGTTCGCGCAGATTGCCCGGGTGGCGGTCGTCGGTGCGATCGTCGAAATAGCCGTGCACATGCATGAACAGGTTCTTCTGGCGCTCGCACACGCCGGCAAACTTCAAGCCCACGTCGTTGGCCCCGATGATCACGGCCGAGCGCACCTCGCTGGTCTTCTTGCCGTCGCCGAGGGAGGCGCGGCGCACCGCGATGTGGCTGGCCAGCATGAGCACCGGCACGGCCAGGAACCAGCTCAGCACCACCTGCTCGTCGTAGTAATAGGACAGGCCGCTGGCCGAACCGAGAAACAGCAGCACGGCCACCGTCAACGCCCAGCCGAAGATGGTGTCGCGCGCATAGGCCAGCATGCGCCCGCTGCGCCAGGTGCGATAGGGGTCGATGTGCTGGTACACCGCCGAGGAAACGAAAAAACCCAAGATCATCAACACCAGCGAATAGCCGGTGAATGGCGCGCCAAACACCACCGATGCCATGTACAGCGATCCCATGATGATCAGGGGATCGAGTACGCGCTGAAAAAAGGAGATTAAGGGAATGTCATTGACAGTCATGGTCACCTTTAGAACTGCGCACTGGCATTGAGCGAGACCGTGTTCGACTTGTAGCTGCCGCTGCCGAAGAACACGGACCCGTCGCGCCGCTCGCGCGCCAGCCCGGCCACGAACTGGATGGCCGGACGGGCCGACCAGGTGGCGCTGAGCGAGGCGCGGCGCAGCTTGTCGGACAGGTCGGCGCCGGCCGGGGCCACGCCGGTTTCGTAGGCGCGCCGCTCGCTGCTGATGGCGCCCTCGACGCGGATCTTGGCGGTGGCGTCCCAGGTGGCGCCGGCGCTGGCGCCGCGGCTCAGGGCGTAGGTCACGATATTGCTCTCGACCGGGGTGAATTCGCGGTACAGGGCGGCATTGAGGTGCAGCTTGGCGCGCGGCGCGCTGCTGAGCGTGACGCGGCCGTTAAAGCCCGAGGCGTCGCGCTGGCCCATGCCTTCATGGCTGCGGCGCGCATGTCCGGCCAGCACCTCGATGGTGGAGATGGGGGTGACGCGCCAGTCGATCTTGGCCTTGAGTTCATCCTGCACAAAACTCTCGTCGAGCACGATGCCGTTGAATACCCGCAGGTTCAGGTAATTGCCCTTGATGCGGCGCGCCACCAGCCCGGCCGTGCTGCCGCTGGAGGGCAGATAGTCGAAGCCGACCTCGGTGGCCGTCTCGGTGCGGTCGTTGATGCGCTGGATCGGCAATTCGTAGGTATAGCGGTCGCGCGTGGCGCCGGCGCGCACGCGCCAGCTCGGGTGCAGGCGCCATGCGCCGTCAAAGAATTCGCGCTTTTGCACGCGCAGGTTGCGCTCGCGGCTGCGGAAATCCGTGTACGGCGCCAGGGTCTGGGCATAGCTCGCGCCCACGCTGCCTTCGAGATGGTTGCCGAGCTGCCAGTTCAGACGGCCCAGGTAATCCTTGCCGTCGTAGTCGAGCTGGCTGAAATGGTCGAACTTGACCTTGGAGCGCTTGGCTTGCAGGAACACCTTCTGGCGCCCGTAAGTCTTGTCGAAAAACAGCCCCAGCACACTCTGGATGGCCGAGTCGCTGCGCTGATTGTCGTAGCCGGGCGCCTCGTCCGGCAAGCGGAACAGATTATCGTCGTGGAAATAGCCGACGCTGCCGTAGACGTGCAGGGCATCGGAAGGACCGGCCATGGCCGGGGGGCTGCCCAGGCTGACAAGCAGCAAGGACAGTGGGAGCGCGCGCGGCAGCTTCGAAAAACGAGGCGTGGACGTCGCCGCCGGGCGGCCTGGGCGGCCCGGAAAAG
Source organism: uncultured Oxalobacteraceae bacterium (assembly GCA_946479705.1). The sequence goes on along the minus strand of CAMLHI010000165.1, from coordinate 2,887 downwards.
CTGGATGAAAAGTCGACATTGTCTTCGTCTTTGGAAAGTCAGTTCACTGAATTACGGAAATATTACCAGTATGTCCATATACCAGAGCGCACGATCCAAATGCCCAGTACGCCGTTGGTCACGGCATGGGCCAGCACGGCCGGCCACAGGCTGCGCTGACGCATGTACAGCAGGCTGTAAGCCAGTCCGGCGACGATTCCCGCGAGCCACTGATTGTGCTCGAAGGCAAACAACAACACGCTGATGGCCACGCTCAGCGGCCTTACCGTGCGCGGATCGACGCTGAGGAAATCGACCGAATCGATCCAGCGCATGAGGAAGCTGCGCCAAAACAATTCTTCCATCAGCGGCACCACCAGGGCCGCGCCGGCGATGCGCACGGCCACCATGAGCCAGTCGATCTGGCCATTGGTGCGCGGATCGAAGCCTTCGGGCGAGCCGACGATCATCCAGCTGGCGTTCAGGCTGATCCACAGGTAAAACACCGCCACCCCGGTCAACAGCGCCACTACCGCATGCATGGGAGTGATGCGCGCGGGCCTGAGTTCCGTGTACTGGCGGTGGAATATGAGCAGCATCAACAGCACGGCGGCGATCTTGACCGCATACAAGCAGCGCAAGGAGGCCGGGCTGAAGCCGGCCCTGGTCAGCATGTCGACCAGAAAGATGAAAAACAGATAGGTGAGGAAAGGCAGGATCCGCGCCCAGGCGGCGCGGTTGAACATGGGGGCGGCGGCTGCCGCTGGCTGCTGGTGTGGGTCCGTCATGACGCTCCGTTGCAGGCATGCCGCCTACACATTTACCCCTTGGAGCGGGCCTCGATGGTTTCCCATTTTTCCAGCGCTTCGAGCAGCAGCTGGTCGATTTCCTCGAAACGGGCATTCATCCGGCGCGCATCGGCGGGATTGTTCTTGTAAAAGTCCGGTGCATTGAGCTGCTGGGTGATGGCCGACTGCTCGTCTTCCAGGCTGGCGATCAGTTGCGGCAATTCCTCCAGCTCGCGCTGCTCCTTGTAGCTCAACTTTACCTTCTTGGCAACTGGCGTCTGTGCGGTAGCGGACACAGCAGCAGCTTTCGGCGCCGCCTTCGGTGCCGCGGCCGGCGCCAGCGCCTTCACGCGTTCCCAGTCCGAATAACCGCCCACGAATTCGCGCCACACGCCCTGCCCTTCGGCGACGATCACCTGGGTGACCACATTGTCGAGGAAGGTGCGGTCGTGGCTGACCAGGAACACGGTACCGCTGTACTCCTCCAGCAATTCTTCCAGCAGTTCCAGGGTGTCGATGTCGAGGTCGTTGGTCGGTTCGTCCAGCACCAGGCAGTTGGCCGGCTTGGCGAACAGGCGCGCCAGCAGCAGGCGGTTGCGCTCGCCCCCGGAGAGCGACTTGACCGGCGAGCGCGCCCGTTCCGGCGAAAACAGGAAGTCGTTCAGGTAGCTCATCACGTGCTTGCGCGCGCCATTGATTTCGACCCAGTCGCTGCCCGGGGCGATGGTGTCCATCAGGCTGGCTTCCTCGTTGAGCTGGGTGCGCATCTGGTCGAAATACGCCACCTGCAGCTTGGTGCCCAGCTTGGTGGTGCCGCCATCGGCGGTTTCCTCGCCCAGGACCAGCTTGAGCAGGGTGGTCTTGCCGGCGCCATTCGGTCCGATCAGGCCGACCTTGTCGCCACGCAGGATGGTGGCGCTGAAGTTCTCGACGATGAGCTTGTCGCCGTAGCGCTTGGAGACGTTTTCCAGGTCCGCCACGATCTTGCCGGAGCGTTCGCCCGAGCCGACTTCGAGCTTGACCTGCCCCTGCTGGTCGCGCCGTGCGGCGCGCTGCAGGCGCAGCGCTTCCAGGCGCCGCACGCGGCCCTCGTCGCGGGTGCGGCGCGCCTTGACGCCCTTGCGGATCCACACTTCTTCCTGGGCCAGGAACTTGTCGAACTTGGCCGCCTCGACTTCCTCGTTGTCCAGCAACTCGCTCTTGCGCGCCTGGTAGGTGGTGAAATTGCCGGGGAAGGACAGCAGCTTGCCGCGGTCCAGTTCGATGATGCGGGTGGCCACGTTGTCGAGGAAGCTGCGGTCGTGGGTGATGAACAGGACCGAGCCCTTGAAGTCGCGCAGCAAGCCTTCGAGCCACATGATGGACTTGAAATCGAGGTGGTTGGTGGGCTCGTCGAGCAGCAGCACGTCCGGCGCCGACACCAGCGCCACGGCCAGCGCCACGCGCTTTTGCATCCCGCCCGACAAGGTGCCCATGAGGGCTTCGCGCGCCAGGTTCAGGCGGTCGAGCGTGGTGTCGACCTTGTTGGTCAGGTTCCAGCCGTCGGTGGCGTCGAGCTTGACCTGGAGGTCGTGCATGCGCTCCATCAGCCTGTCGTCGTCGCCCTGGCCGAACTGGCCCGTGAGCTGTTCGTACTCGGCCAGCATGGCGGCCTGCTCGCCCATGCCGAGGGCCACGGCGTCGAAGACCGACATGGCCGGATCGAAGGTCGGTTCCTGCTCGACATAGGCGATTTTCAAGCCCTGCTGCATGACCAGCAAGCCATCGTCGAGCTTGAAGCGGCCCGAAATGACTTTCAGCAGCGAGGACTTGCCGGTGCCGTTACGGCCGATCAGGCCGACCCGTTCGCCGGTTTCGAGGGAAAATTCCGCGTGATCGAGCAGCGCGACGTGGCCGAACGCGAGCTGCGCCGACGAGAGGGAAATGACAGCCATAATGAATGCGGATGCGAACCGGCAAGCGGTCCGATTGAAATGAACGAAAGGCGCATTGTACCGATACACGGCCAAGGCCCGGGAAAACCGCTTGTGGTAGCAACTGGTATCGCCAACAGGAATCGAACCTGTATCTAAGTCTTAGGAGGACCTTGTACTATCCATTGTACTATGGCGACACACTGG
>CAMLHI010000164.1 GCA_946479705.1 uncultured Oxalobacteraceae bacterium | reverse complement strand
CGCCTGCATCCGCTCGGCGTGCTGCTCGCGTCCCTGCTCATGGCGCTGCTCTACATCGGCGGCGAAACCGCCCAGATCGAACTGCAGCTGCCCTCGGCCATCACCGGCCTGTTCCAGGGCATGCTGCTGTTCTACCTGCTGGCCGCCGACCTGTTCATCCACTACCGCGTCAGGAGGTCCGCATGAACGCCTCCTACCTCTGGGCGATCCTGGCCAGCACCCTGCTGGCCGCGACCCCGCTGATTTTCGCCGCACTCGGCGAGCTGGTGGCCGAACGCGCCGGCGTCCTCAATCTCGGCATCGAAGGCATGATGCTGACCGGGGCGGTGAGCGGCTTTGCCGTCACCCTGGCTACCGGCCAGCCGGCGCTCGGGCTGCTGGCGGCGCTGGGCGCGGGCATGGCCATGGCGCTGCTGTTCGGCTTTCTCGTGCTGACCCTGCAGGCCAACCAGGTGGCCACCGGACTGGCATTGACCTTGTTCGGTGTCGGCGTGTCGGCCTTCGCCGGGCGCGACCTGGCCGGGCGCACCGTGGCCCCGCTGGCGCCCCTGGCCGCTGGCTTCGACCCGCTGGTGTTCGCCGCGCCGCTGCTGGCCGGGCTGATCGCCTGGGTCCTGGCACGCACCCGGCTCGGCCTGGTGATCCGCGCGGTGGGCGAGGCGCCGCACAGCGCGCACGCGATCGGCATTCACGTTGTGGGTGTACGCTACGGTGCGCTGCTGTTCGGTGGCGCGCTGGCCGGTATCGCCGGCGCCTACCTCCCGCTGGTGCTCACGCCCATGTGGGTCGAGGGCATGACGGCGGGGCGCGGCTGGATCGCGCTGGCGATGGTGGTGTTCGCGACCTGGAAGCCGCGTGGCGTGCTGGCCGGGGCCTACCTGTTTGGCGGAGTGACCGTGCTGCAGTTCCACGGACAGGGGCTGGGGCTGGATATCCCGTCGCAGTTCCTGTCGATGCTGCCCTACCTGGCCACCATTGTGGTGCTGGTGATTATCTGCCGCAATCCACGTACATTGCTGCTCAACCGGCCGGCCGCGCTGGGGCGTAACTTCAAGGCCGACTAGCTCTAGCCGATACGCCGCGTCGAATCGCGCTTGACCAGTTCCGTCACCAGCTTGCGCGGCAGCGGGCGTTCGCCTTCGATCTGCTCGATCAGCGCATCGATCATGGCCTTGCCGGCGGCGACGATGGGCTGGCGCACGGTAGTGAGCGAGGGCCGGAAGTAGCGCGACAGGTCGATATCGTCGTAGCCGGCCACCACCACGTCCTCGGGCACGCGGCGGCCGTTCCGGATCAGCACATTAATGACGGTCATGGCCATCAGGTCGCTGCAGGCGAACACGCCGTCGAACGCGGTGCCGCGCGCGATCAGCGCTTCGATGTCGCGCTCGACGATGGTGGTGTCGAAGCTGGTGTTGACGTACAGGGCCGGGGCGGCCTCCAGCCCATGGTCCTTCAGCGCCTGCAGGTAGCCGTCATGGCGGTTGCGCAGTTCCGGCCCGCCGAAGTCGCCGACGATGGCGATACGGCGCGCGCCCTGCGCGATCAGGTGTTCGGTGGCGATACGCCCGCCATGCCGGTTGTCGGTGCCGACCGTGCAGTACATCTGCTGTTCCTGCTGCTCGCCCCACACCACGAACGGCACCCTGGACATGGCCAGCTCGTTAAGCTGATCGTGCTCGACCCACTGGCCGGTGAAGATCAGCCCCATCGCCCGTCCGGTGTAATAGGCCTCGGCAAAGTTGGCGTGGTTCTCGTTCACGCGCGAGAGCAGCATGTCGAAGCCGCGGTCGGTCACGGCATTGGCGATCGAACTGATCAAACTGATGAAGAAAGGCCCGGTGAGTTGCTGGCGCAAGTTGCTCATGAAAGGCATCACCACCGCCACCGTCTTGTTTTGCTTGAGGCGCAGATTGGCCGCGCCGACGTTGACGGTGTAGTTGAGCGAACGCGCCAGTTCGACGATGCGCTTGCGGGTTTCCTCGCCGATGTCGGGACTGCCGCGCAGCGCGCGCGATACCGCCGACACCGATACCCCGGCCAGGCGCGCGATGTCGGCCATCTGCGGCCGGGCAGGGCGCGCAGGCGCTGCAGCGGGAGGGGCTGGCTCGTCGGTCGTCTTGCGGGGTCGCGCCATAGGAGTCGATTTCGCTGGAGTTGTTGGTCGGTGCGCGGATTTTACGCGAAACGCTACTTCGCACCGCAGGTTTTCGGCCTGGCGCCGCCCTTACTGCGCCCGTCTCGCGGTCTGCATGTGCGGGGCCGCCAGCATGGTCTGGTCGAGGAAGGTGGCCGCGGTGCGCGCGTAGCGTGGGCGCATGTGCACCGAGTCGGTATACAGCGGCACACCCGTGGCATCGAGCACCGGGCAGGTGCCATGGCTGCACAGCGTATCGGCCGGTTCGATGGCGGTGGCGCCGGTGGCGCGGGCGATCTCCAGCAGGCGCTGGCGGGCCTGCGCGTGGCGCGTGAAATACTCGTTCAGGTCGAAGGGCGCGATGTGCTGGACCGGGTAAATACCGCCCAGGCGCGAGCCGGTGTACATCGACTGCGGGTCGAGCGGCGCGCCGGCCGGCGGCTGCAGCACCAGGTAGACCTTCTTGCCGTTGGCGACCAGCCTGGCCAGGCTGGCGCGCAGCGAATTGAAGGCAAATTCCTGTGCGCGCGGATCGGGGAACGCCAGCTGGTTCGTGCCATCGTCGACCAGCAGTTCGTGCTGGCTGGGGGCGAAGTAGCCGTACCAGGCCGCGCCCACCACCACCACGTCGGCGGCCGGGCTGTTGGCCAGCGCATAGGCCGCCGTGGTGGTCTGCGTGCATAGCGGGAAGCGCAGGCGCGGCAGGCGCACCGTGCCTTCGATCGGCGGGCAGCCGCCCGCGGTGGCGAAGATCACCGAGCGGTAGCGCTCCGGCGCCGTGGCTATAGCGTGTTCGACGCGCGGGCCGTACTGCTGCATCACCGAGTCGCCGAGGAACACCGTCAGGCCCGGCGCCTTGCTGGCCGCCTTCTGGAACACGATGCCCTGGTAGCGCATCGGCGTGAGGGTGCGGCCGGGGAAGTCGCTGTCGTTCAGGGCCGACAGGTAGGCTTCGGCGCCGTGGGTGTCGATCCGTTCGCGCAGGGTGCCGCTGGCGATGCTCAGGCCCAGCAGGGCGATGGCCACCATGGAGCCGGCCAGCGACCAGGTCACGCGCATGCGGGCGCGCAGCGCGCGCAGGGGCAGTTCCAGCAGGCGGTAGGTGAGCACCGCGAGTACGCACGCAGCCACGAGCAGGGCCGCCTTGACCAGCGCCGGCGGCTTCTGACCATACACGATGAAGCCGAACGACAGCAGCGGCCAGTGCCACAGGTACAGGGGATAGCTGACCAGGCCCACGGCGGACATCGGCCTCAGGCCGAGCAGGCGGCGGTTGACGATGCCGTGCGGGCCGGCCATCACCAGCAGGAAGCTGCCGCCCACCGGCAGCAGGGCCCAGTAGCCCGGGAACAGCGCCTGTGGCGAAATGAGCCAGAACGACAGCGCCAGCAGCAGCGCGCCGGCCAGCGACAGCCAGTGCGCGTACGGCGTGAAGCGCTCCTTGTGGTGCAGGGTGAGGTAGGCCGCCACGCCGCCGCTCATGAGTTCCCAGAAGCGCGACACCGGCGAAAAGAAGGCGCCGACCGGATTGCTGTCGACCATGTGCAGGTTGACCGCCATCGACACCACGAAGATCGCGCCGGCCACCCACAGGAAGCGCGCGCGCAGCTTGTACACGGCCCACAGCAGCAGCGGCCAGACTATATAAAACTGCTCCTCCACCCCGAGCGACCACAGATGCAGCAGCGGCTTGGTGGTGCCGGCATTGTCGAAGTAGCCGGCCTCGTGCCACAGCAGCAGGTTGGAGACGAAGCCGGCGCCGGCCAGCGCATGCCGGCCGATCTGCAGGAATTCGTCGTGCAGCAGCAGCGCCCAGGCGCAGGCCAAGGTCACCAGCAGCACCAGGGTGAGGGCGGGGAAGATGCGGCGTATGCGGCGCACGTAGAAGTCGCCGATCGAGAAGCGCCCGGCCTCGAGCTGGCGGGCGATGATGGTCGTGATCAGGAAGCCGGAAATGACGAAGAAGATGTCGACCCCGACGAAGCCGGAATGGAACCAGTTGGGCCAGGCGTGGTAGAACAGGACGGCGATGACGGCGACGGCGCGCAGGCCGTCGATGTCGGGACGGTAGTCGAGGGCGTGCGAAGGTCCCGCACCCTGGCGGGAAGAAGAAGGCTGCATGGTGATCCTTAGTTTACTTATCTAAAGAATAACCATTTCGCAGCCTGCATGGCGCGCGATTGGTGTGCCGTTCAGCTCGCCGCGCGCGCGCGCCGTGCCTGTTGGCGGCGGTCGTAGTTTTCCAGCAGGGCTTCGCGCGCGACCTCGTCGTTAATGCCGCGCAGCTTGAGGAAACGCTCGGCCGCGTCGCTGCCGAAAGCGCGCTTGAGGGCACTCGCTTCGTTGATTTGGGCCGCGGTATCGTGATCCTGGCGGCGGTCTTCGCGCCGGCGTTCGGTTTCTTCCATGTCGTCCATGTCGTTCTCCCGGTTTCTTTTGTCTTTATATCATGACTCGGGTGGCGCAGGCGTTGCAATTGTGCGCACGCGGAAACGGCGGGATTATCCGCATATGCATGCAGATATAAAAAAACCGGCACGCGGCCGGTTTTTTATTCGATCCGGGTGGGAATCAGAATTTGTAGCGCAGGCCGACCGAGATCAGGTTGGCTTTCAGTGAATCGCCGTCTTCCTTGACGATTTTGCCGAAGTTTTCGTATTCAACCACGCCGCTGAGTTCTTTGGTAAATGCATACGACGCGCCGAGGCCGATCACGGCGGTGTTGTGGAATTCATTGAAGCCGTCACCGCCGCCACGGATTTTGGTGCGGGTGCGCGCTGCACCGAGCTTGCCGAACAGGGAAAATTCCTGGTCGATCGGGAAGGCTGCGGTGCCGGCCAGGTAAACCGATTCAGGCTTGGCGGTGAGGGTATCGTTGAAAATCGAGCCCTTGCCGAGATTATTGTAGCCAGCTTCGACGCCGAAAGTCGGGTTGAACTGGTAGCCGCCATACAGCTTCAGGCCGGTAGCGGTGTCCTTGAACGAGCCAGCGCCTTCCAGATTGGCCTTCATTTCCGAACGGCCGACATTGGCGCCGATATAGCTTTGAGCCTGGGCGAAGGAAGCGGCGCTTGCCGCGATCAGTGCGATGATCAGTTTGGTTTTCATTATGTGCCTATTTAGAGATTATATGTGCAGGCGCGGTCTCGTTATTTGACAGCGCGCCGGTATTATAGCCCAAGGATTACCGCGGTGGAGGTGCCTTGTTGTTTTACGATACGTATTGGCGAATCGCCGGGCGATAAAAAATGATTGGCGGCGCTTATAACTCTCACGTATTATCGATATTCAGCCCGGTAATATTTTCAAAGCGCTAATCCGGATTGCTTCGGAATTAATAATCATACATATATTCAATTCTCATTTTTCGAAAGAGGACCGCATGATTCGTCTGCATCAACCGAG
>CAMLHI010000163.1 GCA_946479705.1 uncultured Oxalobacteraceae bacterium | reverse complement strand
CGCAGGCTCAGGTCGAGCGTGGTGTAGCCAGCCAGGGGGGCGCGGGCATCGCCGGCGGCGCGCAGGCGCTTGGCCACCCGGTTGAGCTGTCCGCCCAGCAGATAGGCGCTGCCGAACTGCCAGTCGGCGCGGCCGAACAAGTGGTGGCGCGGCGCGTAGCCGGCCTCGCGCCCGGTGGCCTTGTCTTCCGAATGCTGGTAGCTGTAGTTCGCTTGCAGGCGCAGGCTGCGGCTGGCATTGTAGCCGCCTTCCAATTCCAGGCCGCGGCCGTTCTGGTCGCCCGTATTGCCGAACGTGGCGCCGGTGTTGGCGATGACGTTGGGCACCGAGCGGATGATGTTGGCCATGGCGTAACGGTACAGTGTGACGTTGACGCGGGTGTCGCTGCGCACTTGCCAGGCCAAGGCCGCTTCCAGGGTATTGTTGGTCTCCGGCTGCAGATTGGGATTACCCATCGCCACCGGATTGGTGATGCCGTAACTTTCCACGAAGGCGGGGGCGCGGAAGGCGCGGCCATACATGAGCTTCGCGGTGAGGTCGAGCGAGGCGTCCCAGACCAGCGCCACGCGCGGATTGGTGGTGCCGCCGAAGTCGGAGTAGCGGTCATGGCGCACGCCCGCCGTCATGGTCCAGTCGGGCGCGAAGCCCCATTCATCCTGGACGTACAGATAGTCGAGCTTGCGGTGCTGCGGGCGCAGCATCGGATTGGTGTCGGCGAACTGGATCGATTCGGGCAAGGGGATGGGCAAGCCGGAGGCGCTGTAATTGAAGTTGCGGGTTTCCGCCGTGCGGTACAGGTTCAGGTCATCATGGCCGACGCCCACGCGCAAGTGGTGTCCTTCGACGCCCGAATAGCTGGCAAAGGCGGACAGGCGGATCTGCTGCTCCCAGGTATCGGGACCGCCGCGCATGCCGTTGGGGAACGGGCCGGTGGGAAACCGCAGGCCCGGCGGCAAAAGCTGGTAATCCGATGGCGTTAGCTGTACGTAATGCAGGGTCGACAGCATCGCCCCCGTGCTCCAGTCGCGGCTGATCTGCTGGTCGGCCCAGGACAGGTCGGTGGTAATGCGCTCGCTTTGCGAATACCCGACCGGATCGAGGGCATTGGCGATGCCGGCGCCGGTACCGACCTTGTCGCGCAGCTTGTAGCCGGCGCGCAAGCGCCAGGCGCCGTAGCCCAGGTCGAGATTGATGTCGAGCGCCTCGTTGCCGGTGTTGACCGGGCCCGGCGCCAGACTGGCGCGGGTAGCGAAAATCCTGTCGTTGCGGGTTTGGGCGTCGGCCTGGACGAGGCTGCGAAAGCCATCGGTGCGGCCAAGCCGGACATAGGCGGCGACATCGACCGGACCGAGCTTGCCGCCGTGCTGCACCCAGGCGTCGCGGGTAGCGAAGCTGGCGGCGCGCACGCCGAACTCGGTGCCCGGCGTGTCGTTGGCATTCTTGGTGATGATGTTGATCACGCCGGAGAATGCGTCCGAGCCGTACAGCGCCGAGCCGGGACCGCGGATGACTTCGATGCGGGCGATGTGCTCGACCGGGTAGCCGCCCCACACATTGCCCTTATTGCTCTGGTAAAGGGTGGTGATGGGAATGCCGTTTTGCAGCACCAGCACTTGCGGCGTATAGGGGCTGACAATCCCGCGCACCACATACAAGGGCGAATACTGGTTGGCACTGCGGTTGACGTGGATGCCAGCCACCGCTTCCAGCACCTGGTCCAGATCGGTCGCGCCCATGGCCGCGATGTCTTGCGCGGTGATGACGGAAGCCACCGCGGGTGCGCGCCGCAGCGACTGTTGGTTGCCGGTGGCGATGCTGACGCTGGTGTTGTCGCCGTAGACCAGCGTCAGTTCGTCCTCCTCGCTGACCTGGGCCTGCGCGCCATGCGCCTGCAGTACCAGCAGTAAGGCTACGCTGAGCGGAAAGCCGCGCACGAATTTCACGAATGGTTTCCCGATTGTCATCCTGGCCCTGGAATAAATAAGTTTTGGCAATATCCATGCAACCTTACTATAGGCAGGCTCGACATGACAACTGAACGATGTTGTAAATCAATATAATTTCGTGGATTCACACATCCACGCCACACCGCGCGGTCCACTCGCGCGGCGCGGCGCCCTGGTAGGCGATGTCGAGACACGGCACGGGGAACAGGCTGCCTTCCGGGCGATCGCGCGCTTCGATATAGCCGGGCGGCATGCCGGCCAGGAAGAGCGGGACGCGGAACAGATGAAATTCGGCCACCGAAAAGCCCAGGTCCGCGCACAGGGCGGCCGTCATGGCCGCATAGTTCATGCGCAGACGGGCATTCTTGGCCACCAGGATCTGTTCGGTCTCGAGCGCGAGACGCAGGTGGCGCCCGTCGCCCATGCCCACGTCCTGCGCCAGCTTGAGCAGCCAGGGAAGGCGCTCATCGCCCAGTTCCGGGGTCGGCCGTCCGTAGCCGTAGATGCGCTTTTCTCCCAGCACCAGCTCGGTCAGCGGCGTTCCCTGGTCGAGCGCCCGTGCGGCGCGCAGGAAGAAGTCGATGGCGCGCACGCCCGGCTGGCCGCCGTAAATGCCGGCTTCCGAGACCGCCAGCGCCGCCGATATCGCCAATGCCGGCGTGCTGCGGGCCGAGCCGGCCAGCGCGGCCACCCGATTGTTCCAGATGCGCGCGTCCGGATAGCTGGTATAGACCAGGATGCCGTGCAGCAGTTTGAGCTGCGCTGCGGTGAAGCGGCGGCCGGTAATGCCGAACAAATACAGTTCCACCCAGTCCATGCCGCGCAGGTCGGCGTGCAGGTCGTGATCGCGAAAGATGGCATGGCTGCCGATGAAGGCGGCGCCCATGCGGCTCTTGATGTGGCCCACCTTGGTGGCGAGATAGTCCGGGCCCCTCATGCTGCCGCCTCCAGTTCGATGGCGTAAAACGGGAATTTGCGAAAGCCCAGCTCGCCCTGTTCGAGCGCGTGCGCGGCAGCGCCAGGCAGCCGCAGCAGCAGGAACAGCATTTCGCCCTGCACCGGCGAAAAGCCCAGCTCATGCAAGGCGGCCGCGGCCACGCCCGTCATCGCCAATGGGAGGCCGGCATGGCTTTCGAGCGCTTCGCGCTGTTGCTCCAGCCAGGCCAGATGCGGCCCCATGGATGCCAGCGCATGCAGGCTGTCGCGCACGATGCCGCTGCAGCGCACCCCGTGCGGATCGAAGCCGGGGGCGTGCTCGGCGGCCGGCCAGATGCTGGCGGCGCCGTCGGGGGCGGCGGCGAAGCGGGCTTGCCAGCTGGCCAGGTCGGTGCCGCAGTCGGCCCATCCCTGCATGGCCAGCAGCACTTCGCGCGCTCCGCCATTGCCGCCGGCGCCCACCGCCAGGGCGGCGCTCAGGGTTGCGGCCGCGGTCGAGCCAGCCACTCCGCCACACATGGCCGCGTGGACCGCGGGATCGCGCGGGCCGGGATTGGCCAGCGCCACGGCCAGCATGTCGAGCAGCGCGGCCTGGCGCGCGTCGGGTGCTTCGCCGCGCAGCAGCAGGTAGAGCATGTCGGCCCATCCGGCTTTGCCGAGCATGCCGCGGTACACATCGTAGCCGTGGCAGCGGGCGGCGCGCGCCGCGAATATATTGTCCGGTTCGCTGTCCTCCTGCCAGATACGGGTGCGGATCAGGTTAGGCTTGCTGTCTGGTGTGGTCATGGTGACGGAAATCCATTTATAAAAGGCTCATGCCACCATCGACGACAATTTCTTCGCCCACAATGTAAGCGGAGTCGTCGCTGGCCAGGAACAGGGCGCAGCTGGCAATCTCGGACGCCGCGCCAAAACGCTTGCTGGGCGACTTCTCGGCAATGGCGCGCTTCTTGGCCTCGGCCAGGGCGTCGGGCAAGCCCAGCCGGTCGAACATGGGCGTGGCGATCGGGCCCGGGCTGATGGCATTGACGCGGATGCCGCGTCCGATCAATTCCAGCCCGAGCGACTTGACCAGCGAGCGCAGCGCGGCCTTGCTGGCGGCGTACACGCTGAAGTTGGGCGAACCGAGCTGGTTGGTGATCGAGGTGGTCAGGATCACCGACGCGCCTGGCGCCATCAAGGGCAGCGCCTTTTGAATGGTGAAGTACACGCCCTTCAGATTGATGTCGAGCTGGGCATCGAAATCGGCCTCCGTGACCTGGTCGATGGGCGCGGCGCGCGCCACCCCGGCATTGACGAACAGCACGTCGATGCGCCCATGGTGCGCCTTGACGGTCGCCATCAGGGCGTCGATCTGGGCCAGGTCGGCCGCGTCGCTGGACACGGCCAGCGCGTCCTCGCCCAGCAGGCTGGCCGCCGCGGCCAGCGCGGCCGGATCGCGTCCGGTGACGACCAGCCGGGCGCCGTGTTCGGCGAACAGCTGGGCGCTGGCCAATCCCATGCCGCTGGAGCCGCCCGTGACCAGGGCCACCTTTCCCGCCAGCCGCTTCACAGGCCTTCCCCCAGCACACGCATGCGCGCATTCATCGGCGGGATTTCTTCGCCATCGATGCGCACGTCCAGCAGGGTCGGGCCGCGGCGCCGGCAGATCGCCTCGATGTCGAGCGTGGCCATGTCGGCCGGCGAATCGATCACATGCCCTTCGGCGCCCATGGCGCGCGCCATCATGGCAAAGTCGGTGCGCGGCAGTTCGAAGCCGATCTGCTCGGCCCCGCCCAGGCGCTGGCCGTGCTTGACCATGCCGAGCGCGCTATCGTTGAGCACCACGAAAATGACCGTCATGCCTTCGGCCACCGCGGCCGACAGTTCCTGTCCGCTCATGAGCATGCTGCCATCGCCGGTGATGCAGACCACCGGCACGTCCGGATTGGCGGCGGCGGTGCCGACCGCCGCGCCAATGGCCCAGCCCATCGGGGCGAAGTGGGTGGTCAGGCGCAGCCAGCCGCCCGGACTCTGGCGCCGGCCCATGTCGCGTTTCCTGTCGCCGGTGCGGCGCTCGGCGATGCGGCGGTCCTGCGGCTGCAGGTAATGGGTGGCCCAGGCCACGCTGTTGCCGGCATCGGCCAGGTAGCGGGTGCTGGGCGGGAACAGCCTGGACAGCTCGCGCATCAGGCGCTGCGGCTTGATCGGCGCGGCTTCGCTGGTGAACGCTTCGGGCGCGGCCATGATGCTTTCCGGCTCCCACTTCGGACTGCTCTGCAGGCGCGCGATGCGGCGCCGCTCGAAGGCCAGTTCGGCCCCGCCGCAGGGCTGGTGGGCACGCTCGACCAGGCGGCTGAAGGTGGCGCTGATCGAGCCGCGCAGGTGAAACTGGGCCATGGGCGAGCGCGCCAGGTGTTCTTCCGATTCATCGATGTGGACCAGGCGTTCGTTGAGCAGGCTGTCGCTCCAGCCGCCGGTATTCCACTCGCCCATGCTGGTGCCGACCGCCAGGATCAGGTCGACCGAATCGTCGCGCAGGGCCGCCTCGGCCGAGGCGTGGCCGCCGAAGCCGAACACGCCCCGGAACAGCGGATGCTGGGGACTGACCAGGCCCTTGCCGTCCGGGGTGGTGACGAAGGCGGCGCCCTTCATGGCGGCGAACTGCAGGATCGAGTGGATCG
>CAMLHI010000162.1 GCA_946479705.1 uncultured Oxalobacteraceae bacterium | reverse complement strand
GGCTCGAACGGCGTGGCCGTCCACTCCCACAGCTGGCCCCAGCGAAACCCGGCCTGCGAGGACACCGCCGCATACTCCCACTCCGCCTCGGTCGGCAGCCGCCGCCCCGACCACGCACAAAACGCCTGCGCCTCAAACAGCGACACATGGCGTACCGGCTCGTGCGGCGGCAAGGTCGACAGGCGTCCGAAGCGCAGCGTGCGCCACTGCTCGGCCTCGCGCTGCCAGTACAGCGTCGAGGAACGCTCCTGGCGCATCAGCCAGGCGCTGCCCGCCGCGCTCCACCACTGGCGGTTCTGATAGCCGCCGTCGGCGATGAACTCGGCGTACTGCCCATTGGTCACCAGCCCCGCATCGATGCGAAACGGCGCCACGTACACAGGGTGCGCCTGCTTCTCGTTGTCGAACACGAAGCCGGCCTCCTGCGGCCCGCCCAGCTGCAAGGTCCCGCCCGGAAAAGCGATGTCGCCGGCCGGTGCCGATCCGGCCATGTCGACCATGCCTTCCGGCGCGGCCACGCCGAGCGTCTGCAAGGTATACATGAAGGCTTCGCCATGCATGTCCTCGTGCGCCAGCGCCAGCCGGTACGGGTACAGCGCCTCGTCGGTGCCGGCCTCGCGCGCGAGCTTATCAAGCGTGCGGTCGAGCACCTCGCGGCAGTAGGTCTTGAGCGCCCCGGTGCTGGGCAGGTCCAGCGTCCAGCGGCTGCGGTGCGGCACCGTGGCCGAATCGAACCAGTCGTCCCCGCGCGTGAGCAGCGACGGCCGCTGCGCCGCCGCCGTGTGGGTCGACATCGCCTCGCGCAGCACGAACCACTCGGCAAACCAGGCCGTGTGACCGAGCTCCCACAAGGGCGGATTGATGGTCGAAATATGCGGTACGCGTGAGAGCGCGTCGAAGCCTTCGGCGGCCAAACAATCGAACAGGCTGAGCGTATAATTTCGAGCATCCTGCAGCGATTCTGCCAGCGCCTGTGGCCTGGTCAGACGGAACGATGCGGTAAGTGGATTCATGACCTTGATTGTAACGAGTTTTAGGGAGACCGACCGATGGCAGGCAAGCACATCCTGATCGTGAGTCCCGCCTCCGCTGCCGAAAACAACGGCAACTGGCAAACCGCGCGGCGCTGGTCGCTGTTCCTGCGCGAGCGGCACCGCATCTCCACCGCGCCCGGGCTGGACCCGGCCGCGCTCAACGCGCCCGACCTGCTGATCGCCCTGCACGCGCGCCGCTCGGCCGCCGCGCTGGCCGGCTTCGCCCAGGCCCATCCCGAGCGCGCCCGCATCCTGGTGCTCACCGGGACCGACCTGTATCGCGACATCGCCACCGAGGCCGACGCCCAGGCCGCCCTTGAACATGCCACCACCGTGGTGCTGCTGCAGGAAGCCGGCCTGGCGCTGCTGCCCGCGCACGTGCGCGCCAAGGCCAGGGTGATCCACCAGTCCGCGCCCACCCTGCCCGCCAAGGCCGACACCAAGCGCCAGCACCGCGACATCTGCATGATCGGCCACCTGCGCGCCGAAAAGGACCCGCTCACCTTCATGCGCGCCTCCGAGCTGATCACCAGCCGGCGCGCGCGCCTGGTGCACATCGGCGGCGCGCTCGATGCTGCGCTGGGCGAGGCCGCCGTCGACATGGCCGCGCGTAATCCGCGCTACGAATGGCTCGACGCCCTGCCCCACGCGGCCGCACGCCAGCGTCTCAAGCGCAGCCACGCCATGGCGATCACCTCGCTGATGGAAGGCGGCGCCAACGTCATCATCGAAGCGGTCACCAGCGGCGTGCCGGTGCTGGCCAGCGACATCAACGGCAACCGCGGCATGCTGGGCGAAGATTACCTCGGCTACTTCCCGGCCGGCGACGCGCCCGCGCTGGCGCGCCTGATCGACCGCAGCATCGAAGAGCCAGATTTCCACGCGCAGCTGTGCGCCCAATGCGACGCGCGCGCGCCGCTGTTCGATCCGGCCGTCGAACGCGCGGCGGTGCTCGAGTTGGTGGATAATCAGCTCCTCGCGCATCCCCCGATCTACCCCGCGCCACCCATCAACCCCCTACGGAATTCACCATGAGCAGCAGCGAGCAAGCGATCAAACTCACCTCCTTCTCCCACGGCGGCGGCTGCGGCTGCAAGATCGCGCCCGGCGTGCTGGCCGAGATCCTGAAGAACTCCAACGGTTTCCCGGTGCCGAAGGAACTCATGGTCGGCATCGAGACGGCCGACGACGCCGCCGTCTACAAACTCAACGACGAGCAGGCCCTGATCGCCACCACCGACTTCTTCATGCCGATCGTCGACGACCCGTTCGACTTCGGCCGCATCGCCGCCACCAACGCCATCTCCGACGTCTACGCCATGGGCGGCACGCCCATCATGGCGCTGGCCCTGGTCGGCATGCCGGTCAACAAACTGCCGCTCGAGACCATCGGCCAGATCATCCGCGGTGGCGAATCGATCTGCGCCGAAGCCGGCATTCCGATCGCCGGCGGCCACACCATCGACTCGGTCGAACCGATCTACGGCCTGGTGGTACTGGGCCTGGTGCATCCGTCCAAGGTCAAGCGCAATGCCGACGCCAGGGCTGGCGACGTCCTCATTCTCGGCAAGCCGCTCGGCGTGGGCGTGCTGTCGGCCGCGCTCAAGAAAGGCGCGCTCGGCGACGAAGGCTACGCCGCCATGATCGCCAACACCACCAAACTCAATAAGCCCGGCAAAGCCCTGGCCGAGATGGCCGGCGTGCACGCGCTGACCGACGTCACCGGCTTCGGCCTGCTCGGCCACCTGCTGGAACTGGCGCGCGGCGCCCAGCTCAACGCGCAGCTCGACATGGGCACCATCCCCCTGCTGCCCGGCGTGCTGCAGCTGGCCCACGACGGCTACTTCACCGGCGCCTCCGGCCGCAACTGGGACGCGTATGGCAAGGACGTCAAGCTTGACGGCGCCATCACAACGGCCCAGCAAGCCCTGCTGACCGACCCGCAAACCTCGGGCGGACTGCTGGTATCGTGCGATCCGGCCAGCGTCGACGAGGTGCTGGCCCTGTTCGCGCGCGAAGGCTTCGGCCACGCCGCCGTCATCGGCAGCATGCAGGCCGGCGCCGCCGGCGTGACCGTCAAGCCCTAAGCGCGCGACGATGGAAGGCGCCAGCCCTTGACAAGCCCGGCCGCCTTCCGTTACATTCGACCCATGACTTCCACCCCGCACCTGTCGACTCTCCTATCGCTATCCCTAGCGACGCTACTGGCTGCACGCGCCTAAACACCGCTGCACACCGCCGGCTCCCCGCTGGCGACCGCTGTAAAACCCCAGGAAAGTTCGACCGATGTCCCGCACCGTTTTTTTCGTACCGCTGCAACACCTACTGCTAAAGCTACCGATCGGTTGCCTGGCCTAGTATTCCGTGGCCGCCTGGCAGCCTGTCGCCACATCCTGTCGCGCATGTCAAACACGCCGGCCCCTTGCCCACCGCTTTGCAGAAACCAGGAGTCCACCATGTTGCAGAACCCGTCCACCAAATACCGCGCCTTTCCCCCTGTCGGCCTGAGCGACCGCCGCTGGCCGAACAACACCATCACCCATCCGCCGATCTGGATGAGCACCGACCTGCGCGACGGCAACCAGGCCCTGATCGAGCCGATGAGCGCGGAAAAGAAGCTGCGCTTTTTCGACATGCTGGTCAAGATCGGCCTGAAGGAAATCGAAGTCGGCTTCCCCTCGGCCTCGCAGACCGACTTCGACTTCGTGCGCAGCCTGGTGGACGAAAACCGCATTCCCGACGACGTCACCATCATCGTGCTGACGCAGGCGCGCGACGAACTGATCCGCCGCACGGTGGACTCGGTGGCCGGCGCCAAGCGCGCCATGGTCCACCTGTACAACTCCACCGCGCCGGTGTTCCGCCGCGTGGTATTCGGCGCCTCGCGCGAAGACATCACCCAGATCGCCGTCAAGGGCACCCAGCTGGTCAAGGAACTCACCGC
Source organism: uncultured Oxalobacteraceae bacterium (assembly GCA_946479705.1). The sequence goes on along the minus strand of CAMLHI010000162.1, from coordinate 1,569 downwards.
CCAGCATCCGCAAACCGACTGGCGCTTCGAATACACCCCCGAATCGTTCTCCACCACCGAACTCGATTTCGCCAAGCACATCTGCGACGCCGTGAGCGCCGTGTGGCAGCCGACGCCGGCCAACAAGATGATCGTCAACCTGCCCTCCACCGTCGAGAGCAGCACGCCCAACGTCTACGCCGACCAGATCGAATGGATGTCGCGCCACCTCGCGCGGCGCGACAGCCTGCTCATCAGCGTGCACCCGCACAACGACCGCGGCACCGCCGTGGCGGCGGCCGAACTGGCCGTGCTGGCCGGCGCCGACCGCGTCGAAGGCTGCCTGTTCGGCAACGGCGAACGCACCGGCAATGTCGACCTGGTCACCCTGGCGCTGAACCTGTACACGCAAGGCGTCCATCCCGGGCTCGACTTCTCCGACATCGACGCCGTGCGCCAGGTGGTCGAGGAATGCAACCAGCTGCCGGTGCACCCGCGCCACCCCTGGGCCGGCGACCTGGTGTTTACCGCCTTCTCCGGCTCGCACCAGGACGCGATCAAGAAGGGCTTCGCCAAGCAGCTGCCGGACGCCCTGTGGGAAGTACCGTACTTGCCGATCGACCCGGCCGACCTTGGGCGCAGCTACGACGCCATCATCCGCGTCAACAGCCAGTCCGGCAAAGGCGGCATGGCCTATTTGCTCGAACAGGAATACGGCCTGTCCCTGCCGCGCCGCCTGCAGATCGAATTTAGCCGCGCCGTACAGAAGGTGGCCGACGAAAGCGGCCGCGAAATCGCCGCCAAGGACATCCACGACATCTTCTGCCGCGAATACTTCGACCAGGACACGCCGTATGCCTACAGCGCGCACCGCATGGTTGAAGACAGCAGCAATGACGAGCCGGTGCAGATCGACATCCGCGTGCTGCACCGCCAGGCCGAACTGGCGCTGCAAGGCGGCGGCAACGGCCCCATCGACGCGTTCGTGAACGCGCTGGGGCTCGACATCAAGCTGATGGACTACCACGAGCACGCGATCGGCTCGGGCGCGAACGCGCGCGCGGCCTGCTACGTCGAACTGCGGCTCGACAACGGTCCCACCCTGTTCGGCGCCGGCATCGACAGCAACATCGTGACGGCCTCGTTCAAGGCGGTCCTGAGCGCGGTGAACCGCCAGCTGGCGCGCCAGCCGCAGGCGGCGACCGCCTAACCCAAGCCAGGCGCACCAGTCCGCCAAACAAAATTCGCCACCCCGGGGTCAGTGCTCCCATTGTTCCATGAGCTCGGCTCACCGGACGCTCCCGTCCGCAGAAGCAAGGCGAGGCGAAGCGAACTGATGTAACAATGGGGGCACTGACCCCGGGGCTGGCGTTGGCCGAATTTTATTTGGTTTTGGTGTCGGCAAGACACCGAGAGGCAAGCGAAGATCCTAGTCGCGGCTGGTATCGAGCGGCACCGGCCCGCTCGGCCCGCCCTTGCGCCCGACTTTTTCGTATTCGGAGATCACCTGCGCGCCCAGCAGCAGCAAGGTGGCGGCAATCTCCAGGCTGAACATGACGACAATGGCCGTCGTCATCGAGCCGTACACCA
>CAMLHI010000161.1 GCA_946479705.1 uncultured Oxalobacteraceae bacterium | reverse complement strand
TACAAGGAGTGGGGCGATCCGGCCAACCGGCGCGTGCTGGTGTGCGTGCATGGCGTGACCCGGGTGGGCGACGACTTCGACGCGCTGGCGCGCGCCCTGTCGGACCACTACCGCGTGCTGTGCCCCGACGTGGTCGGACGCGGCCGCTCAGGCAAGCTGCGCGATCCGCGGCTGTACACGATTCCGCAGTACGTCAACGACATGGTCACCCTGGTGGCACGCGCCGATGCCGACAATGTCGACTGGTTCGGCACCTCGATGGGCGGCCTGGTCGGCATGGCCTACGCTTCGCTGCCGGGCAACCCGATCGGCAAGCTGGTCCTGAACGACATCGGCCCGACCCTGGACGCGCCCGCGCTGGCGCGCATCGGCGACTACATCGGCCAGGACCTGCGCTTCGCGACATTCGACGAAGCGGCGGCCTTCGTGCGCCAGGTCTCGCTGTCGTTCGGCGAGCACAGCGAGGCGCAGTGGCACAAGCTGGCCGCCGACGTGCTGCGCCAGGAGCCCGACGGCACATGGATCCGCCATCACGACCTGGGCATGGCGCAGCCCTTCCGGGCCGCGACCATGGACAAGGCCAAGGCCGACGAGGCGGCGCTGTGGGCCGCCTACGATGCCATCCGCTGTCCGACCCTGCTGGTGCGCGGCGAGCTGTCGGACCTGCTCTCGCGCGAGACCGCCGCCGCCATGACGCAGCGCGGACCGAAGGCGACCCTGGTGGAGATTCCCAAGGTCGGCCACGCGCCCACTTTCATACACGATGAGCAGATCGCCATCGCACGCAAATTCTTGGTCGGCTAGGCCGGCATTGGAAAACACATCATGGAAATCAAGCGTCTACACGTAGGAAAACGGCTCTCGGAAGTGGCCATTCACAACGGCACGGTGTACCTGGCCGGGCAAATTGCCGAAGCCACCGAAGGCGGCGACATCGGCGCGCAAACGCGCGAGGTGCTCGGCCATATCGACCGCCTGCTGGGCGAAGTCGGCAGCGACAAAACCTGCATCCTGAACTGCCAGATCTACCTGGCCGACATGGCCGACTTCCCCGGCATGAACGCGGTCTGGGACGAGTGGGTCGCGGCCGGCCACACGCCGCCGCGCGCCACCGTCGAAGCCAGGCTGGCCAACCCCGCCTGCCGGGTGGAGATCGTCATCACCGCCGCACTGCGTTAAGCCATGGTGCAGATTGCCGCGCAGGGTAGCGCCACCAGCCAGCTGGTCGAGGGCTTGAGCGAGCAGGACGCCGCGCGCGTGCGCGCCGCGCTCGACTACGCCAGCGAGGCGTATGCCGACAAGGTCTGCTCGTCCGGCCAGAACGCGCTCGACTTCGCGCTGGGCGTGGCCGGCACCCTGGCCTTCCTGCGCACCGACGCCGAAAGCCGCATCGCCGGCCTGATGTTCGAGCTGACCGTGATCGATCCGAAGGCGGTGGTGGGCCTGGAAACCCGGGTCGGCAAGGAAGCCACCGATCTGGTGACCGGGGTGCGCCAGCTGATCCGCCTGCGCGACATGACGGTCGGGCAGCAGCAGGTCGGGCGCGGCAAGAACGCCGCCCAGCAGGCCGGCGCCCAGGTCGAAACGCTGCGCAAGATGCTGCTGGCGATGGCCACCGACATGCGCGTGGTGCTGGTGCGCCTGGCCTCGTGCCTGACCACGCTGCGCTATTTCGCCGACCTTAAGCTGTTCAACGAGATGACGCGCGCCTACGGCCGCGAGACCATGGACCTGTACGCGCCGCTGGCCAACCGCCTCGGCATCTGGCAGCTCAAGTGGGAGCTGGAAGACCTGTCGTTCCGCTTCCTCGAGCCGGAGACTTACAAGCGCATCGCCAAGATGCTCGAGGAAAAGCGCATGATGCGCGAAGGCTTCGTGGACGCCTCGATCCTGCGCCTGAAGGCCGAGCTGGCGGCGGCCGGCATCAAGGCCGAAGTGTTCGGCCGGCCCAAGCACATCTACAGCATCTGGAGCAAGATGCGCGGCAAGGAGCTCGACTTCACCGAGCTGTATGACGTGCGCGCCTTCCGCGTGATCGTCGACGACGACAAGACCTGCTACACCGTGCTGGGCGTGGTGCACAATATCTGGACCCCGATCCCGAAGGAGTTCGACGACTATATCTCGCGGCCGAAGTCGAACGGCTACCAGTCGCTGCACACGGTCGTCATGGCCGAGGACAAGCGTCCGCTGGAAGTGCAGATCCGCACCCAGGAGATGCACCAGTTCGCCGAGTACGGGATCGCCGCGCACTGGCGCTACAAGGAAGAGGGCGGCTCGAACTTCAAGAGCCAGGCCTACGACGAGAAGATCGCCTGGCTGCGCCAGCTGCTGGCCTGGAAAACCGACGTGGCCGACGCCGTCGTCGAGCAGGAGGAAAGCAAGCGCGAATGGGTCGAGAAGCTCAAGTCGACCAGCCTGGACGACCGCATCTACGTGCTCACGCCGCAGGCGCGCGTGCTCGAACTGCCGGTGGGCGCGACCCCGATCGACTTCGCCTACCACCTGCACAGCGAGGTGGGGCACCGCTGCCGCGGCGCGCGCATCGATGGCGTGATGGTGCCCCTGAATACCCCGCTCAAGAACGGCCAGACCTGCGAAATCATCACCGCCAAGGGCGCGCCCGGCACGGCCGGTCCCTCGCGCGACTGGCTCAGCCCCGGCTACACGGTCAGCTCGCGCACCCGCACCAAGGTGCGCGCGTGGTTCAACGCCATCGACCTGCAGGAGACCCTGGCGCATGGCCGCGCGCTGGTGGAAAAAACCCTGCAGCGCGAAGGCAAGACCGCCGTCAACCTGGAGTCGCTGGCGCACAAGCTGGGCTTTCCCAAGGTCGACGATATGTTCATCTCGATCGGCAAGGAAGAATTCAGCCTGCGCCAGGTCGAGCAGGCCGTGCACGATACCGGGGAAGCCGCGCCGGTGCAGGAAGACGCGGTGGTACTCAACAAGAGCCGCGCTTCCAGTGTGGAGCAGGGCGCCAAGTCGGGCGTGCTGGTGGTCGGTACCGAGGGCTTGATGACGCAGCTGGCCAAGTGCTGCCGGCCAGCGCCGCCGGATGGCATCGTCGGTTTCGTCACGCGCGGCAAAGGCGTGTCGATCCACCGCGCCACCTGCAAGAACTTCGCCGAGATGCGCGCCAAGGCGCCCGAGCGGGTGATCCATACCGACTGGGGCAGCGCCGGTCTCGATACCGTTTATCCGGTCGACGTGTTCATCCTGTCCAACGACCGCCAGGGCCTGCTGCGCGATATTTCCGAGGTCTTCTCGCGCGAGAAGATCAACGTCATCGGCGTGAACACGCAAAGCGCGAAAGGCCAGGCGCGCATGACCTTTACGGCGGAAATCGGCTCGACCTCGCATTTGCAGAAGGCGCTCAAGGCCATCATGGAAGTGGCCGGCGTGCAGGAAGCGCGGCGCCAGTAGCGACCCATGCGCCGCCTGCCCACCTCCTTCCTGTATGCCAGGCCGCGCCAGTGGGGGCCGCTGCTGTGGCGCTACCTGTCGAGCTGGTGGTATATGGTGCACCTGGGCGCGATGGCGCTGGTGATGGCGTTCGCGCCCTCGACCTACAACCGCAGCAATCGCATCACCACCTCGCGCTACATCTACAGCAGCACCTGGGAAGTGCTGCCGTGGTTCACGCTGCTGTCGGCGCTGGTGAGCCTGGTCATCATCCGCATCGTGGTGGTCACGGCGCAGAGCTATGGCTTGTCGAACTATGCGCTGGAAATGGTGGTGCGCGTGCTGGTGCTCGAACTCATTCCGCTTACCGGCGCCATGTTCGTGGCCATCCGCGCCGGGCTGGCCTTCAATGCCGGCGACGCGCTGGCGCTGGCCGCCGCGGCCGAGCCGGACCGCTCGCGCCAGGCCCAGAACCGTCTGCGCCATGAACTGGTGCCGCAGGTGATCGCCAATGCCTTCGCGGTGCTCAGCCTGGCCATGGTCAGCAGCGTGATCGTGCTGGTGCTCGCCTACATCAGCGTGTATGGATTTCTACCCTGGGGCGTGATCGACTACACGCGCACGGTTGGGCGTATATTCGAGCCTGCGGTGACGATCGGTTTCGTGCTCAAGACTGTGTTCTTCGGGCTGGCGGTGGCGGTGATTCCGACCGCGGCCATCCTGGACATCCACCGGCGCGGGCACAAGCTCCAGTCCAACGTGCAGCCGGGCGCGGTGCGCCTGCTGTTCGTGCTGCTTATAATCGAGGCCGGTTCGCTGGCCATCAAATACATCTAATACCTTGAACGGGAGTGTCGATGGCTGAACCCCAGACGGAAGCGCCGGCCAAGGAGGTCGAGCACGTCGAAGCGAAAGCGGTGATCCTGCTGGTGCTGATGGCCGCGCTGGTGATCAGCTTCCTGCTGTACGTGATGTACGCGCGCGGCGTGTTCGAGGCGACCCAGCGGCTGGTGCTGATCGCCGAGGATTCCGAAGGCGTCATCCCTGGCATGGACATGACGTTCTCCGGCTTTCCGATCGGGCGTGTGCAGAAGGTCGAGCTGGCGCCGGACGGCAAGGTGCGCATCCTGCTGGACGTGCCGCGCAAGGATGCCAAGTGGCTCAAGACCACCAGCGTGTTCACGGTCGAGCGCAGCCTGGTGGGCGAGACGCGCATCCGCGCCTTTACCGGCATCCTGACCGATCCGCCGCTGGAGCCGGGCGCGGTGCGCAGCGTGTTGCGCGGCGACACCACCGCCGAGATTCCGCGCCTGGTCGCCAGTGCCCGCGCGCTGCTGGAAAACCTCGACACCATGACGCGCAGCGATTCGGCCATCAACACCAGCCTGGCCAACCTGCAGACTGCCACCGGCCGCATGACCGGCAAATACGGGCTGCTGGGGTCTGCCCTGGGCAGCGATGACGAGGCGCGCAAGCTGATGCAGACCCTCGACCGGGTCAACGGCCTGCTGGCCAAGGCCGACCAGCGCGTGTTCGCCAAGAATGGGCTGATGGACGAGACCCAGGCGGCGGTGGTGCAGCTGCAGGTGATGCTCAAGGATGCCAGTGCCAGCCTGAAGAAGGTCGACGCGGTGCTGGTCGAGGCCCAGGCGGTGGGCAAGAATGCGCGCGTGGCCACCCAGGACCTGGGCGCCTTGCGCGGCGAGGTCGATGCCAGCCTGCGCAAGGTGACGCGCCTGATCGACGAGATCAACCGCAAATGGCCGTTCGCCAAGGATACCGAATTGAGGTTGCCATGAGATTCCTTGTCGTCCTCGCGGCGCTGGCGCTGGCCGCCTGCGCATCCAAACCGCCCGAGCCGAGCTGGAAGTCCAACGCCAGTGGCGCGCTGAGCGCTTTCAGCGACGCCTGGCTGAAGGGCGACACCGGCGCGGCCAATGCCGAATTCGCGCGTGCGCGGTCCGAAATGACCAGCACCGGGCGGGCCAGCCTGGTGGCCCATGCGGAGCTGTACCGCTGCGCCACCCATGTGGCCGCGCTCGAATTCGACGGTTGCCCCGGCTTCGCGCCGCTGGCGCAGGATGCCACCGCGGCCGAGCAGGCCTATGCCGCTTACCTGACCGGCCAATGGCAGGGCTTGAATGC
>CAMLHI010000160.1 GCA_946479705.1 uncultured Oxalobacteraceae bacterium | reverse complement strand
GCCAGCGCCCTGCCCGGCACCAGCCGCGCCGTCAGCGTGGCGGCCGCCGGCGCGCTCAGCTTCGCCGGCCTGAACCTGGCCTTGCCGACCAATCCGAACGGTTACTTCGTCACGGCCAAGAACCCGACGTCCAACTTCCTGGTCGAAACCAATCCCCTGTTCAGCGCGGGCAGCAACACGGTCGGCTCGAACTACCTGGCCAGCCTGCTCGGCCTCGATCCGGACAAGCAGCAAAAGCGCCTGGGCGATGCCAATTACGAAGCGAAGCTGATCCGCGACCAGCTGGTGGCGCAGACCGGCAACAACATCATCAAGGGCCAGAAAAACGAGGCCGCGCAAGTGAAGGCGCTGATGGAAAACGCCGCCAGCCTGGCCGGCACCATGGGCCTGACCCTGGGCCAGCCGCTCACGCCCGAGCAGGCCGCCAGCCTGAGCGAAGACATGGTGTGGATGGTCGAGCAGGTGGTGGGCGGGCAAAAAGTGCTGGTGCCGGTGGTCTACCTGGCGCAAAGCACCAAGGACGCGATCGAAAGCGGCGCCGTGCTGGCCGCCACCAACAGCAGCATCAAGGCCGGCACGCTCGAGAACAAGGGCGGCACCATCGCGGCCGACCAGCTGGCCATCACCACCGAAGGCGACCTGCGCAACACCGGCGGCAAGATCAAGGGCGGCGACGTGAGCCTCAAGGCCGGCGGCAGCATCATCAACGAAACCATGGCCGTCACCAATGGCGGCAAGGATTTCGCGCGCACCGTGATCGGCGCGGCCGGCAGCATCGAAAGCACCGGCGCGCTCAGCCTGGACGCGGCCAAGGACATCAGCGTCAAGGGCGCCAGCATCAAGGCCGGCGGCGACGCCAGCCTGGCCGCCGGCGCCAGCGTCACCTTCGATACCATCGTCGACAAGAGCGCCGACGCCACCTACAAGGCTTCCCAGGGCCTGTGGGGCTTGTCCAGTTCGAGCAGCTCGACCCACACCAGCAGCAGTACCAATATCGGCTCGACGCTGGAAACCGGCGGCAACCTCAAGCTCAAGAGCGGGACCGACACCACCATCGCCGGCTCGGCCGTCAAAGTCGGCGGCAAGCTCGACCTCGACGCCGGCGGCAACGTCAACCTGATCTCGCGCCAGGACACCGTCGAAACCAGCGTGGCCAACAGCCACAGCGGGCTGGGCGTGGGCGGCGGCGTGTACGGCAGCTCGACCACCACCACCGACACCTTCAAGGGCCGCAATGCCGCCAGCACGCTGGAAGTGGGCGGCGACGCCAGGCTCAATGCGGGCGACACCCTGACCCTGCAAGGCTCCAAGCTGAAGGTCGGCGGCGACGCCGCCATCGGCGCCGCCGACGTGCAGGTGCTGGCCGGCCAGGACGTGGACCGCAGCAGCACCACCACCAGTACCACTTCCTTCCTCAAGCTGTCGTCCTCGGGCGACAGCCACGCCGGCGCCGGCGCGCAAGCGAACGCCGGCGCCGGAGGCGCGGCCGGCAAGGGCGGCGCCAAGGGAGGCGCGGCGGCCTCGGCCAGTGCCGGCGCCGAAGCCGGCGCGACCGGCAGCGTCGGCCTGACCCTGGCCGAGACCGAAACCACCACCACGACCAGCCTCAAGTCGCGCGCGGTGGGGTCGGAAATCGAGGTCGGCAATAACCTCAGCATCGATGCGAAGAAAACCATCACCCTGCAGGGTGCCACCGTCAATGCCGGCGGCGATGCCGCGCTCAAGGCCAAGGACGTCAAGGTGCTGGCCTCGCAAGACATCGACATCACCACCAGCAAGACCACCACCACCCAGATCGGCCTGTACGCCGACTCCGACAACAGCGCCCAGGCCAACGCCAGCGCCAGTGCCGGAGCCAAGGGCAGCGTCGACGGCAAGGGTGCCGGCGGCAGCGCCAGCGCGCAAGCCCAGGCCGGCGCCACCGCCAATTCCGACACCACCATCGACCTGGTGCGCGTGACCACCACCGAAAGCAACAGCCTGGATATCCACAACAACGGCAGCACCATCAATGCCGGCGGAAAGCTCAAGATCGACGCCGCCGACCAGTTGACCGTGCAAGGCTCGGACCTGGGCGGCGACAAGGGGGTCGCGCTCAAGGCCAAGGACATGCAATTTTTGGCCGCCGACGACGTCAGCGTCAGCAGCACCAGCACCACCCGCACCAGCGCCGGCCTGTACATCAGCGGCGGCGCCGGCGCCCAGGCCAGCGCCTCGGCCGACGCCGGCGCGCAAAAAGGCATGCTGGGCGGTCCCACCGGCAGTGCCACGGCCGACGCGTCCGCCTCGGCCGACGCCAAGGTCGGCGCCGGCTGGCAAGCCCGCACCACCAGCGACAAGTCGACCGAAGGCAGCACCACGGCACGCGTGTCGACCATCCGCTCCGGCAATGGCGACATCGAACGCACGGCGCAAAACGGCATCGCCGACGTCGGCACGGGGATCGAGGCGGCGGGCGACTTCAGCCAGTCGGCCACGACCATCGACAGCCGCGCGGCCAAGAACACCAGCTTTAGCACCAGCTCGTCGCAAAGCGATTCGCTCAAGATCGGCGCCTACGCCCAGGCCAATGCCGAAGCCGGCAAGTCCGGCGCGGGCGCCAGCGCCAGCGTCGGGATCGAAGCCGAATACGGCCATGCGCAAAGTTCCTCGCGCAGCGACAGCAGCGAGGCGGTGGTCTCGACCATCAAGGCGGGCGGCAAGGTCAGCAGCACCTCAAGCGGCAAGACCACCCTCGAAGGCACCCAGATCGGCGGCGACGGCGGGGTCGAAATGGCGGCCAAGGAGATCGACTTCAAGGCCGCGCGCAACACCACTTCCAGCAGCGACAGCAGCCTGGACGTCAATGCCGCCGCCAACCTCGGCATCAGCGCCACCAGCGCGGTCGAAGGCGGGGTCTCGGGCGGCTTCGGCGCCGAGCAGTCCAGCAGCGCCACGTCCACGGCGATGACGGGCAGCATCCAGTCGGGCGGCAAGCTGAGCATCAAGACCGCGGGCGACGCGCGCTTCGAAGGCACCGACATCGGCGCTGCCGGCGACGCCTCGGTCAGCGCCGGAGGCAAGCTCAGCTTCGACGCCGCGCGCAACGACAGCAGTTCGAGCAGCAATGCCAGCAATGCCGAAGTGAGCGTATCGGTGTCGAAATCCAAGAGTGCCGGCGGTTCCGAGCACGAAGCCGGGGTGGAAGCGGCGGGCGGCTTCTCGAAGGAGAGCGCCAGCAGCAGCGAAGCGGTGACCGGCAAGATTGCCAGCGGCGGCAGCTTGACCCTGTCGTCCGGCCAGGACATGCGCTTCGAAGGCACCAGCGTGGCCGGTGGCGGCGACACCAGTATCGCCGCCGGCGGCAACGTCGACTTCGCCGCCGCGCGCAACACCAGCAGCAGCGAATCGACCAGCTTCTCGGCCAGCCTGTCGATGAGCCAGAGCAGCAGCAGCGACAGCGGCACCGGCGAGAGTTCGAAGAGCAAGGGTGGCGGCATTGGCGCCGAGTTCGGCTACTCGAAGGAGCGCAGTTCCGACGCGGTTGCCGGCAGCGTCGCCAGCGGCGGCAATCTGCAAATCAAGAGCGGCGGCAACACCACTCTTGAAGGCACCGACGTCAGCGCGGCGGGCACGGCCGCCATCAAGGCGGGCGGCAATGTCAACTTCAAGGCGGCCGAAAGCACTTCGGAATCGGTCAACGTGGCGGTCGGGATTGGCGCCGAAGGCAGCACCACCCACAGCACCGGGCCGAGCAAGGCCGCTGGCGCGGCGCCCGGCGCCAGCGAAAGCGCGACCGAAAAAGAACGCGGCGGCAGTATCGGGCTCGAGGTCGGGGTCGGGGTCGGCAGTGGCAGCGTCAAGCAAGGCGGCGCGCTGCGCGCCGGCGCGGTCGACATCAGCGCCGGCGGCAACGCCGCGTTCGAAGGCACCCAGGTCAAGGCCGACGGCGACATCGCCGTGGCCGCGCGGGGCGACGTGAGCGTCACGACGGCCAGGAGCACCAGCAGCGGCGTGGGCCTGTCGCTGGCCGGGCAGGGGCAAAGCAAGACCAGCACCGCCGAGCCGGACGCGCCGAGCCGCTCGGGCGGCGGCAGCATGGGGCTGGAGGTCGGCGCCAAGGCCGTCAACCAGGGTGCCACGTTCGAGGCAGGCGGCAACCTGGCAATCGCCTCGGGCGGGCGCACCAGCCTGGTCAGCGCCGAAACCAAGGCCGGCGGAGCGCAGACCATCGCGGCCGCGGGCGGCGTCGTGCGCGGGACCGCGCGCGACGTCGACAGCGGCTTCGCGCTCACCGGAGGTGGGCAGGCATCGACGCCGAAACCGGCAGCGGCGCCAGCCGCGGCGCCCACGGCCGCACCGGTGGAAGGCACCGCGGTCGCTGCAGCCAAGCCCGCGCCCGAAGCGGCGGCGGCGGCTCCGGCCATCGCCAAGCCGAAGGCGGCGCCCAAGAAAACCGTGACGGCGAAACCGAAACTCGTCGCGGAGCCAACGAAGAGCTCGCCAAATTAAATTCGCCACCCCGGGGTCAGTGCTCCCATTGATGCATCAGTCCGCCAGAAGCCTGGACTTCCCCGCCAGAGGGAGGCCAGGCCGAAGCGGACTGATGTAACAAAGGGGGCACTGACCCCGGGGGTGGGGTGGCTTGAATTTTGTTCGGCTATCTTGGCCATTTGGCGTTCGATCAGCGGAGGGTAACCGCGGCGCCGCCCTGGGCGCTGGCCAGGGCCGAGACGGCCGCGAACAGTTCGCTGCCGTCGCGGGTGTTGATCCATTGGCCGTCGACGCGCTTGTAGTGGTAGCCGCCTGCCTTGGCGGCCACCCACAGTTCCTGCAGCGGCGCCTGGCTGTTGATGATCAGCTTGGTGCCGTTGTCGATGAACTCGACTTCCAGCACGTTGCCGCTGCGCTTGCACTCGACGTCGATCACGTCTTCGTCGTTCAGCCGGTCGAAGGCCGCTTCGATCCGGCTCAGGGTGCTTTCGGCCTGGTCCAGAAATTCGGTTTCACTCATCATGCTACACTCCAAGGTCTCTTGACTAATAAACCCTGATTTTAATCGTGAAGTCCTCTCTTGCGTTCAAAACCGCCTGCCTGGCCTTGATGCTGGCCGGCTGCGGCCAGACCGGCCCGCTATACATGCCCAAGCCGCCGGCCAAGGCCAGCGTGCCGCCCCCGCCGCCGCACACGCCGTCCCCGACTTCGCCCGCCCCACAGTCCATCAATCAATAAGTCCTGACCTATGTCGCAATTTTCGTTCCAAGACGGTGTCCTGCACGCCGAAGCCACGTCCCTGGCGCACGTCGCCGAGCAGTTCGGTACCCCTACCTATGTGTATTCGAAGGCCGGCCTGCTGGCCAACTTCCGCGCCTACGCCGATGCCTGCCAGGGCCGCGATGCGCTGGTGTGCTACGCCATGAAGGCCAATTCGAACCTGGCCATCCTCGACCTGTTCGCGCGCGAGGACGCCGGTTTCGATATCGTCTCGGCCGGTGAACTGCTGCGCGTGATCGCCGCCGGCGGCGATCCGGCCAAGGTGATCTTCTCGGGCGTGGGCAAGAGCGCCGACGAGATGCGC
>CAMLHI010000159.1 GCA_946479705.1 uncultured Oxalobacteraceae bacterium | reverse complement strand
CGCCAGTCCGGCGCAGCCCCCGCTGCTGTATGCCTGACGACTTTGATCGAACGCCACTGTGCTCTGCACGGGAAGGCAGGACCAAAGAAGGATGACGGCGAGCCAGAAGACCGGCCAGTCACGATTGCTTGTGCAAAACCCGGGGTGCGGTTTTGCCTGTTGGTTGTTCGATGTTTCTTCCTTTGCTGGTAACGCAATCGTATGCCGCGGTGGCCTATCTGCGCGTGTGCACGTCGCATATGCAGTCTATGCTTCACCAAATGTGCGCTTCGCCTCAATGGAAGGAAGGCGGCTGCCTGAGTTCACGCGCGCTCTGCGTGCAGTTACGGATTAAATTCAAATTGAGCACTTCTACATTTGTGCGGATTCTCGCAGCTCTGCTGTGTGCCTTCGCCTGCGCGGGCGCTCAGGCCGCCAGTATGTTCGCGATCGTGACCGAGCGGGCCGCCCCGGTGGCCATCGAGGCGGCCCACCGTCACCTGGCCAGCCATCCGCAGGACCGCATTGTGCTGCGCACGCCGGCGCAGTGGTTGGCCGCCAGCGACCGCGAGGCCGGTCTCTGGCTCAGACAGGCCGACAGTGTGCTGGCGGTGTCCCTGTTCGGCGATCCGGCGCGCCGCCTGAAGGAAACCTTGCCGCGCTACGCCAGGGCGCAGACGGTCGTGCTGGCCTTCAACGGGGAAGCCAGCCTCAGCCTGATGAGTCGAAGCGCGCGCGGCGGCCTGCGGGACTTTTCGCCCGATAGGCTGCGCGAACTGTCGGCCGAGGCCCCGTCGGTTGCAGCACTGGAAGCCGCGCGAGCCGATCCCGCCGCAAGCGCGTGGCTGGCCGCGCGCCAGGCGTGGCAGGCCGCCGGCCCTGACAACACCGCTGCGCTGTTTGCGCATCTGCTCAATCCGGCCGTGGCGCTGGCCAGCCCGCTGCCGGAACCGACGCTGCGCCTGCGCGTGGGCCGGCGCGAGCTGACCGACGCGGCCGCATGGGGCAAGGCCGCACAGCTCGGCCTGAAGGCGCAGCCCGCCGTCGTGGTGCTCGACCTGTCCAATATGGACAGCGACGTGCCCGCCGCAATCTGCCAGCGTATCGAACAGCGTGGCCAGCCCTGCGTGCAGGTGCTCACGCGCTGGGGTGGCGCCTCACGCGAGGCGCTGGAGCGCTTGCCCGAACTGATCGCACCGGCCCAGCCGGCGGCACTGGTGGTGCTGCAGGACTTTGTGGTGGGCGCCGCCGAGGGGCGCGAAGCGGTCACGGAGGCGCTCAAGCGGCTCAATGTGCCAGTCTTTAAGGCGATCCGCCTGTCCGACCGCACCGCCGTGCAATGGCGCTTGTCGCCGGACGGCTTGCCGCCAGATTCGGTGCAATACCGCGTGGCGCTGCCGGAGCTGCAAGGCATAGGCCAGCCCATCGTGGTGGCGGCGCAAGGCCAGGCGCAGCGCGACAAGCAAACCGGCATCGAGCACCGGCCTCCGCTGGTGCTGCCTGCGGAGGCCGACAGGCTGTCCGCGCGCGTCAGCCGCTGGCTGGCATTGCGCGCCAAGGCCAATCGGGACAAGCGCGTAGCGCTGATCTATTACAACCACCCGCCGGGCCGCCAGAACATCGGCGCCGACAACCTGGACGTGCCGGCCTCGCTGTTCGACATGCTGCATGCGATGAAGAACGCGGGCTACACGGTGGGCACCCTGCCCGAATCGCCGCAAGCGCTGCTGGACATGATCATGGCGCACGGCGTCAACCTGCCGGAAGACCGCGCCGCCTTGCGCGAACTGAGCAGTACCGTGAACAGCGTGAGCGTGGCCGACTATGCGCGCTGGTTTCGCACGCTGCCGCCGCGCGTACAGGGCGAAATGACCAGCGGCCTGCTGGGCCGCCTGCATGCCGACGTGCTGGAAGCCGAGGCCAGCGGCGAGCGCGCGCCGGGCCGCAAGCAGGCCGAGGTCATCATCAAGGAATTGCAGCACCTGGTCGAAGGCGCGGACCACCCGCGGCGCGACGCCGCCATCCGCGACCTGGCCGCGCTGGCCGAGGGCTACCACGCCTGCCTGGAGGTGCCAGCGGTGCGCCGCTGCACAGCGCTGGCACCGCTCAGCAAGCGGCTGGCTGGCTATGGCATCGAAGGCTTGAAAGGCTGGGGGGCCGCGCCAGGCAAGATCATGATCGACAGTGGCAAGTTGTTGGTGCCCGGCTTGGTGTTCGGAAATGTGTTCCTCGGTCCGCAGCCGCCACGCGGCTGGGAAGTGGACGAAGAACTGCTGCACGCCAACACCAGCATCACGCCGCCGCACCAGTACCTCGGCTTCTACCACTGGGTGCGCGACCGCTTCAAGGCCGACGCGCTGGTGCACGTGGGCCGCCACTCCACCTATGAATTCTTGCCCGGCAAGGCGGTAGGGCTGAGCTCCGACGATTATCCGAGCCTGATCGCGGGCGACCTGCCTGGCATCTATCCCTACATCGTCGACGGCGTGGGCGAAGGCACGCAGGCCAAGCGGCGCGGCCTGGCCGTCATCGTCGACCACCTGACGCCGCCGCTGGCGACCACACCGCTGTACGACGAACTGCTGGCCCTGCGCCAGGTCGTCGAGAGTTTCGAGGCCGCCAGCTCCGAGTCGCTCAAATCGCAGGCCGCGGCGCTGATGCGCGAGCGTGTCAACGCATTGAATCTGAAGGCGGAGCTGGAAGCGTCCATGGCCGACGTGCTGGCCGTGCGCGGCATCGGCTTGGAGGCGGCCGACGACGATCTGCTGGCGCACGAGGTGGGCCATTACCTGACCAAGCTGCAAGAAAAATTCATGCCGCATGGCCTGCACATTTTCGGCCGGCCGTGGAAACAGGAATCGATCGACTTGATGCTCGATTCGATGAAAAAGGGCGGCATCGACGGCCCGGACATTGCCGCCAAGCTGGCCGATTCGCCGCGCCGCGAAATGCTCGCCCTGCTCGCTGGCCTGGATGGCCAGTATATCGAGCCGGGCAAGGGGAACGACCCGCTGCGCTCGCCCGAAGCACTACCTACCGGGCGCAATTTCCATGCGATCGACGGCGATATTCTGCCGACCCGCCTGGGTTACCAGCTGGGCGAGCGCATGGCCGCCAAGGCCGATGCGCGCGACGCTTCGGCCAAGGGCAGCGAGGGCATCATTCTGTGGGCGTCGGACGCCGTGCGCGACGAGGGCGTGATGGTGGCGTTCGCGCTGGCCATGATGGGCGCCGAGCCGGTATGGAATGCGCGCGGGATCGTCACCGACGTGCGCCTCAAGCCTGGCGCGGTGCGGCGCGATGCGCTGGTGACAACGTCGGGCCTGTTCCGCGACCTGTATCCGAACCTGATCCGCCTGATCGACCGCGCCGGACGCTTGGCGCTGGCTGCATCGGCCACGACACTGGCCGAGCAGGACCCGGCTTTGAAAGAAGCCCTGCAAGCGGCGCTCGCGCCCGTGCCAGGCGCGGCCTGGGGCAGTGAGAGTCCGGCGCAGAACCGCGTGGCGCGCGAATGGCTGGTGCGCCTGCGCGCGCTGGCCGGCAACGGCATGTCCGCCAGCGATGCCGGCCGCGCCGCGGCGCAGCGCGTGTTCGGCGATGCGCCGGGCGCGTACGGCACCGGCGTCAACCGCCTGACCGAACGTTCCGGCGCCTGGCGCGAGCGCGACGAAATCGGGCGCGCCTACCGCAACCGCATGGGCCACGCCTACGGGCTGGACGCCAGCGGCGAGGCCAGCCACGGCGCCTTCGACGTGGCGCTGGACGGCATCGAGCGCACCTACCACGGCCGCGCCAGCAATCTGTATGGTTTACTCGACAACAACGACGCCTTCGACTATCTGGGGGGCCTGTCGCTGGCCATCGAAGGCCGCACCGGCCGCGTCCCGGAGGCGATGATATTGCAGCATGCGCAGCCCGGCCGCGCCGACGTCGAACCGCTGGCCGCGGCCCTGCTGGGCGAGCTGCGCGGCCGCTTCCTCAACCCGGCTTGGCTCAAGCCGCTGATGGGGCATGGCTACGCCGGCGCCCGCACCATGGGGCAGGAATTCCTCGAGAACCTGTGGGGCTGGCAAGTGACGCGTCCCGACCTGGTGAAGAACTGGGCCTGGGACGAGGTGAAGTCGGTGTACTTCGACGACGCCCACAAGCTGGGCCTGCCGCAATTCCTTGGCCATCAGCACAACGCACACGTCAAGGCGCACATGCTGGCCATCTTCATGGTGGCTGCCGAAAAGGGCTACTGGAAGACCGATCCCGCCACCATCAAGCAGATGGGCGGAGAACTGGCGCAGCTGGTGGCAAAAAATGGTTTGCCAGGCAGCGGCCACGCCGCGCCCAACCATCCGATGTGGGATTGGCTGGCGCCACAGCTGGACGGCGCCGAGGCGAGCGCGCTCGGGGTGGCGCTGGCCAAGGCGCGCGGCGAGATGCTGCCCGCCGCGGCTGCCGCTCCGGCTTCGGCCAAGGCAGGCGCCCCTGGCCAGGCGGATCGTGCCAAGACTGCGAAGCCGGCCAAACCTGTCGAACAAGCCGCGGCGCAAAACGCTGCGGCGACCACCCCGCCGCCGCCCCGTGTTTATGAATTGCACCAGAAGCCCGCGCCGACGGAGGCCGCCGCGGTGCGCGTGGCCAAGCTGCTCGGCGCGCTGGCCACCGTCCTCGCCCTGTTTACGCTTGGCCTGTGGCGCGGCCGTCACCTATCTCAACCTGTAAGGAGTTCCACATGATCGAAATCTTGTCTTTCGCCTGGCTGCACGACGCGGTCCGCTGGCTGCTCGCGCCGGCCCTGGCCGCCCTGCTGATCGGCTGCGCCATCGCAGTGGTGGAAGCGGGCATCGCTGCCGGCGAGCGCTTTGGCGGCCTGGCCAAGCTGGGAGCTGGCGGCAACGTGGCGCAGGTGCAGGCCATCGCCCGCCACCGCCTGGAACGCGCCGACCTGCTGGCGCGCATCCCGCCGATGCTGGGCCTGATGGCCACCATCATTCCGCTCGGGCCCGGCTTGGCCGCGCTGGGACAGGGTGATCCCGCCCAGCTCGCAAGCGCGGTGACGGTCGCGTTCGATGCCACGGTACTGGGCCTGGTTGCCGGTATCGGCGGCCTGGTGATCGGCAAACTGCGTCGCCGCTGGTACGAGGAAACGCTGGAAGCCATGGAGCGGGCGGCATGAGCGGCCAGCCCGCGCGCCAGCGCCTGCGCCTGTATTCCCGGCTCGACGCCCGCTTCGACGACGGCGACGAAGATCCACGCGCCAGCCTGGTCAACCTGGTCGACGTGATGCTGGTGTTCGCCTGCGGCCTGATCGCAGCCATCGCCAGCACGCAAGGCGCCACGAAGGCGCCCAAGCCGGTGGAGAAGGGGCGGCAGATCGAACGCCCCGCGGAAGGCGTGACCCAGGACGGCAGCGGCTACGACCGCGTCGGCGAGGTCTTCCGCGATCCCCATACCGGCCAACTCGTACTGATCGAGCCAGCCAAGAAAAATTAAACCCGCTACAACCAGAAGAACCTTCCATGACTCACTCGAACAAACACTACACCTTCTCCGCCCGCCCCATCGCCGCCGCCATCGCACTGTT